>JBDKUJ010000089.1:0-8761 GCA_039679665.1 Rectinema sp.
CTCGTCTCGAATCTTGAAGAAAAAAACGCAGGCTCTGAATTCGACCTTCTCGTGGGTTCGGACGGGCTCGTCGAGTTCGAAGGAGTTGCGCACGTCATAGCCGCGATTGCGCCCCTCGCCGGGATACGCCTGCGTGTGGACGGTACGATCGAATTCGACGGGGCTTTTTTCGCCGTCAGGGCTGCCTCGGTATCCTCGATGCCCTCGGTGCCCGCAGAGGAAACCGGAGCGGGAGAAGGCTGATGAGAGCCGTAGTCCAGCGCGTCACCGGAGCTTCGGTGCGGATCGAGGCGGAAGACGGAACCAGAATCGCGGGAAGCATAGATTCCGGTCTGCTTGTCTATCTCGGGGTCGCGAGAGGTGATGAGGAAAAGGATGCGGCCTACCTTGCCGACAAAGTCGCCAACCTGCGGATTTTCATGGATGCCGACGGGAAGATGAATCTTTCGCTTCTCGAAAAGGGCCTGCCCGCGCTTGTCGTATCGCAGTTCACTTTGCTGGCCGACGCAAGAAAGGGCCGCAGGCCTTCCTGGTCGGAAGCGGCGGACAACGAAACCGCGAATGCGCTTTATGAACGCTTCTGCGAATTGCTTTCGGCGGCCGGTATTCGTGTCGAGAAGGGCGAATTTCGAACGGTCATGCGTGTCGGATATGTCAACGAGGGGCCGGTCACGATTCTTCTGGATTCACGCAAGGTTTTTTAAAACAGGGTATCGTCCGGAAGGACTCAGAAACGCTCTTACAGGAAAAGAGGCCGCCCGGTCGAAACCGGGCGGCCTCTTTATCGTGCCGTATTATTTGGCGCTTTTCTTGCCTGACCCTTTGGGCCTGCCGACAGGGCGCTTTACCGCAACAACGGATTGCACCGATGCGGCTTTGGCAGGGCGGCCTTTTTTGGCCGCGACTGCCGGCGCTTTCGTCGCCTTGACGCTCTTGACTGCCTTGGAGGTCTTGGCGGCATTGGTGACGGCCGCAGGTTTGCGCCCGGGCTTGCCCTTGGCGGTGACCGGAGCGGCTTTCGTCGCCTTTGCCTGTTTGACGGCAGCCTTGGCCACCGGCTTCGAAGCGAGTTTGGCGGCTGCGGGCTTGCGTCCGGGCTTGCCTTTGGCGACTGCAACAACCTCGGCCTTGAAAGCTGCGGCTTTGGAAGCCGCGGGCTTGCGTCCGGGCTTGCCCTTCGCGGCGGCCGGAGCGACTTTCGCAACCTTGTCTTTGGCGGAAGCTTTTTTGGCGACCTTGACGGCCTTGGCGACGGGCGCCTTGAAAGCGCCTTTTACGGACGCTTTTACGGGCGTTTTCGCGGGGCTTTTGGCGACGGCTTTCGCGGCTGCGGCGTCTTCGATCACTGCCTGCGCGGCGGCGAGTCTGGAAACCGGTACGCGGAAGGGCGAGGAGGAAACGTAGTTCATCCCGGCGCGATGGCAGAATTTGACCGAGTTGAGGTCCCCGCCGTGCTCGCCGCAGATGCCGACCTTGAGGTGGGGTCGGGTCGAGCGGCCTTTTTCGATGCCCATTTTCACGAGCATGCCAACGCCTTCCTGATCGAGGCTCTGGAACGGATCGGCCTTGAAGATGCCGGCTTTCTTTTCGTCGACATATTCGGGCAGGAATTTGCCCGCATCGTCGCGCGACATGCCGAGAGTCATCTGGGTAAGGTCGTTGGTGCCGAAGGAGAAGAA
This sequence comes from Rectinema sp., assembly GCA_039679665.1. Lineage (GTDB taxonomy): Bacteria > Spirochaetota > Spirochaetia > Treponematales > Rectinemataceae > JBDKUJ01. The sequence continues at coordinate 1,680 of JBDKUJ010000089.1, forward strand.
CTCCGCGACGCCGGCGATCTTGTCGGCCAGGAGCGCGGCGCGGGGCACTTCGATCATCGTGCCGACCATGTAGGGCAGCTTCACGCCGGACTTGGCGATGATGGCGTCCGCGACGGATCGGGTCCTGACTTCGAGAATCTTGAGTTCCTTGGCGTCGATGACGAGGGGAATCATGATTTCGGGGGCCACTTTCACGCCCTTTTTGGCCATGTTGCATGCGGCGCTGATTATGGCGGTAACCTGCATGTCGAGGATCTCGGGGTAGGTGATGGTGAGCCGGCAGCCGCGATGGCCGAGCATCGGGTTGGCTTCGTGAAGCTGTTCGACGCGCTGCGCAACGTGTTCGTAGCTGACTCCGACGGCCGCGGCGAGAGCTCTCTGGCCGGCTTCGTCGTGCGGCACGAACTCGTGGAGGGGAGGATCGATCAGGCGGATGGTGACGGGCTTACCGTCCATGGCCTTGAAGATTCCCTCGAAGTCCTTGGTCTGGAAGGGCAGGAGCTTGGCGAGTGCCTTTTTGCGGGTCTCGACATCGTCGGCGATGATCATCTCGCGGATGGCGAGGATGCGCTCTTCCGAATCGAAGAACATATGTTCGGTGCGGCAGAGTCCGATGCCTTCCGCTCCGAGCCGCACGGCGTTTTCGGCGTCGTAGGGCGTGTCGGCGTTGGTGCGCACCTTGAGGGTGCGGATCTTGTCGGCCCAGCCCATGAGAGTGAGGTATGCGGCGGGGAGTTCGGGTTTTACGAGCGTGAGTTCACCCAGGTAGACATTGCCGGCGGAGCCGTCGAGGGTGAGGAAGGCGCCTTCTTTCACGATCGTGGAACCGACGGAGAATTGCCTCTTCACGTAGTCGATATCGAGCTTTTCGCAGCCGACGATACAGGATTTGCCCCAACCGCGGGCGACGACCGCCGCGTGGCTGGTCTTGCCGCCGGTGGCGGTGAGGATGCCCTGGGCGGCGTGCATGCCGCCGACATCTTCGGGACTGGTTTCCTTGCGCACCAGGATGACTTTCTTTCCGTCGGCGGCCCAGGCTTCGGCGGTCTTGGCGTCGAAGGCGACCTGTCCGACCGCGGCGCCGGGAACGGCGTCGATGCCCTGCACGAGGAAACTGTCCTTCAGAATTTTGGTCTGGGACTTGTCGATCATCGGATAGAAGATTCCTTCGATATCCGTCGCCTTGATGCGCATGATCGCCTGTTCCTTCGTGATGAGTTTTTCCTTCACGAGATCCACCGCGATCTTGAAGGCGGCGCCCGGCGAACGCTTGCCGGTGCGGCACTGCAGCATGTACAGCTTTCCTTCCTCGACGGTGAATTCGAGGTCCTGCATGTCCTTGTAGTGATCCTCGAGTTTCTTGCGCACATCCAGCAGCTGTTTGTAGGCTTTTTTGTCTTTCTTCTCGAAATCGGAGAGCTTGATCGGAGTGCGGATGCCCGCCACGACGTCTTCGCCCTGTGCGTTGATGAGGTAGTCGCCGTAGAAAATGTTGTCGCCGGAATTCGGATCGCGGGTGAAGCAGACGCCCGTGCCCGATGTGTCGCCCATGTTGCCGAACACCATCTGTACGATATTGACCGCCGTGCCCTTGATGTTGGCGATCTTTTCGACCTTCCGGTACGTCACTGCTTTGTCCGCCATCCAGGATCCGAAGACCGCGTCGATGGCTCCCTTGAGCTGTACGCGCGGATCCTGCGGGAATTCGGCCTTGATATGCTTGCGATAGATCGCCTTGAAGGTTTCGATGAGCTGGGCGAGTTCGTCGGCGTCCACATCGGTGTCGTTGATTTTTACGTTGGCCGCGGCCTTTGTGCGGATGCGGGTGACGTTGTCCTTGAGTTCGCCGAACGCGTGGTCGAATTCCTCGCGCTCGATCCCCATGGCGGTGGAACCGTACATCATGATGAAACGGCGATATGCGTCGAGGGCGAAACGGCGGTTGCCGGTTTTGGCGGCGAGCCCTTCGACCGAGGCGTCATTGAGGCCGAGGTTCAGGATGGTTTCCATCATGCCGGGCATGGAAACGGCGGCGCCGGAGCGCACTGAAACAAGGAGGGGATCCTTGGAATCACCGAGTTTCTTGCCGGCGATTTTCTCGAGAGTCTTGAGTTGCCTGTCGATTTCTGCGTCGAGCCCGGCGGGCCATTTTTTGCCGCTCTTGTAGTAAAGGTCGCACACTTCGGTGGTGATCGTGAATCCCGCGGGAACGGGGAGACCGATCTTGGTCATCTCGGCCAGGCCTGCGCCCTTGCCGCCGAGAAGGTCTTTCATGGTGCCATCGCCTTCTGCGACACCCGCGCCGAACGCGTACACGTACTTGGTTTTAGCCATTGGGCTTTTCCTCCGCATAGGAAACGGAATTTCGATTTGGGATTTGGACCCGCATAAAATTACCTGAAATTGGAAATACGTGTCAAGGAATGAGGGGCTGCGTTATGCGATATGCAAATACGCGCGGAAGCGCGGATTGCGTTGACCCTTATGAACGGAAGGGGCATACTGTGTCCGGCGATGAACAAGACGATTTTTCATGTGGACCTCGATGCGTTCTTCGCTTCGATCGAACAGCGCGATAATCCCGCCCTGAAAGGAAAGCCCGTAATCGTGGGGGCGGCTCCGGGGCACCGCGGCGTCGTTTCCACCTGTTCCTACGAGGCGCGCGCGTTCGGCCTGCATTCGGCCATGCCCATTTCCGAAGCGTACCGGCGATGTCCGCAGGGAATATATTTGCCGGTCCGGATGAAACGTTATTGCGAAGTATCCGCGACCATCATGGAAGTACTCAGGAATTTCACGCCGGATTTCGTGCAGGTTTCGGTGGACGAGGCTTTCCTCGACATGACGGGCACCGAAAAACTTTGGGGAAAGCCCGAAGCGGCGGTCGCGACAATCAAGCGGAAAGTCGCCGAGGCCGAAAACCTGACGCTTTCCGTCGGAGTCGCATCGAATGCGTATGTCGCAAAAATCGCTTCCGGCCTGCGCAAACCCGACGGGAGCACTATCGTCGTCCCGGGCGATGAAGCGGCATTCATGCGCGCCTTGCCCCTTGCAAAACTCTGGGGCGCCGGCGAGAAGACTCAGGAAAAGCTGCGCGGCCTGGGCATCCGCAGTATCGCGGAATTGCAAGCGGTCGGCGCGTCGCTGCTCGGTTCGGCTTTCGGAAAAGCGTCGGGCCTGTTCCTTTCCGAAGCCGCATGGGGACGCGATCCGGGCATGTTTTCACGCGATCCGGGCGCTCGCTCGCTCAGCGGGGAACGCACTTTCGAGTGCGATACGAGCGACAGGGAAAGTATCGAATCGGTGCTGCGTTTGCTCGCCGACGAACTCGCCGCCCGGCTATGGAACGAAAGCGTCGAATCAAGAACCCTTGTCCTGAAACTGCGGTTCGGCGATTTTTCGACCATCACGCGGAGAAAAACCCGTCCCGTTCCGTATTCCGGATCGGACGATGCATGGACGGACGCGAGATCGCTCCTGGACGCGAACTGGGACGGCTCGACACCTATCCGCCTCGTGGGTCTTGGTTTCGCGGATCTGGGCGCAGGCCTTCCCGAACAGGGCGAACTTTTCGCGGACGGCTCGGAAAAGGCGCGCAACGCCGAGAGAGCGGTGTTCGAACTGGAGCGGAAAGGGAAGGGCAGGGTGCGCCGCGCGCGCTTTATCGATCCTTCGGCCGCACCCGATCCGGACTGATCATCGGGCTGAACATCGGACCGCTTACCAGAATGATTACCAGGATACTGTCCAGCCGGCGGGTTGGGGCGACAGCGCGATTCCCTTCATGGAGCTTTCGAATTTGGCAGACTGGCCTTCGATCCAGGCCTTTGCGCCTTCTCCCCTGGCCGTGGATTCGGTCGGCGGCGAAGGAAGTCGAAGCGTCAGCTTCATGGAATAGGGGGCAAGCGCTTCGGCGGCGAGGGCTGCGGTTTCCGCGTCGAGTTCGCCCAAGGGCTCGCCGAACACGAAGCGGAGCGTTTTCTTTCCCGCGTTTTCCGAATACGAGGCGAGATTTCCGCGCGGATCGAGAAATTTCGTGAGCGAGGAGAGATCGTCAAAGGAAACGCGCGCTTTCACCACAAGGTCGGTTCCATCCTTCGAGTCGGACCAGGATTCGAGCTTGAGCCCCTTGTAGGCTGAAATGCCGCGTTCGAAATCGCTCCGGGAAACGGGGACCGGTAACAGAGTTTTATTCGCGTCCAGTTCGCCGAAAGCGACGAGTTCTTCGGACATGCGGTATTCGAGGTCGATCGCCCCCGAACCGGAGGCCGAAATTTTCACGTCGGCTTCGACCCCGAGACAGGACGAAAAAAGGAGGATGGGCGCGGCGAGGATCGCTGCGAAAAAGTATTTGCGGATATTCACCATGGCCTCCCTGGTCATTCGTAGGTTTCCGAGTGGATCTGGACTTCGAGCACATCGAGGTCGTAGTGATCCTCGACAAAGGTGACGGCGTTGCGCAGAACCTTTTCGCCGTAGTCGTGCGAATTGGACACCAGTGCGGCGCCGATCTGGGCGAAGCGAAGGGAGTCCTGCAGATCGACTTCCGCACAGGACAGGCGATAGCGGTGACGCAGCTTTTCCTTGACTGCGGAGACCGTACGGCGCTTGTCCTTGAGTGAGGAAGCCTCGCCCAGCTCCACAATGAGCAGCAACATTGATACCACCATGATACGCCCATAAATAGTAACACGCCGGCCCAAGCTTGACACCCCCTGGAGGCGCGATTATTGTCCTTTGACATGAAACGCCGTCTCATCACCTCAGCTCTTCCCTATGTGAACAATGTGCCGCATCTCGGCAACCTCATACAGGTCCTGTCCGCCGACGTCTTCGCCCGCTATTGCCGCTTGAGGGGTTATGACACCCTTTATGTCTGCGGCACCGATGAATACGGAACCGCCACCGAAACCCGCGCCCTGGAAGAAGGCATCAGCCCGCGCGAACTGTGCGACCGGTTTCACGCCATCCATCGCGACATCTATTCCTGGTTCGGAATCCAGTTCGACAAGTTCGGGCGTACTTCAACGACACGTCAGACCGAGATCACCCAATCCATCTTCCTCGACCTGGAAAAAAACGGTTACATCACCAGCGATACGATCGAACAGCTCTATTGCGACCACTGCGGGCGCTTTCTTGCCGACCGCTACGTACGGGGCATTTGCCCGCACTGCGGCTATGACGGCGCCCGCGGCGACCAGTGCGAATCCTGCGGAAAGCTCCTTGAGCCCACCGAGCTGAAATCGCCGAAGTGCTCCACCTGCGGCGCCGAGCCCCGGCCCCGTGCGACCACGCATCTTTACATCGACCTGCCCGCCATCAGGCCCAAGCTCGAAGAATGGATGAAAGAAGCATCGGTCCGCGGTTTCTGGGCGAACAACGCGATCCAGATGACACAGGCCTGGATCCGCGATGGCCTGAAGCCCAGAGCCATCACCCGCGACCTGAAATGGGGCATTCCCGTGCCCAAGGCCGGTTTCGAGGACAAAGTCTTCTACGTCTGGTTCGACGCGCCCATCGGGTACATTTCGATCACCGCCTGCTTGGGCGACGAAAAGGGTTTCGACTGGAAGGACTGGTGGCAGAAGCCCGACGAGGTGGAACTCTACCAGTTCATCGGCAAGGACAATATTCCGTTCCACACGGTGATTTTCCCTTCCAGCCTCCTGGGTTCCGGAAGAAACTGGACCATGCTCCACCATATGTCCAGTTCCGAATACCTCAACTACGAATCGGGAAAATTCTCCAAGTCGAAGGGCGTGGGCGTGTTCGGAACCGACGCGATGGAATCGGGCATACCGGCCGATGTGTGGCGTTTCTACATCTTCTGGAACCGGCCCGAAAAGGCCGACTACACGTTTACATGGGCGGATTTCCGGGAAAAAGTGAACGGCGAGCTCATCGGCAACCTCGGCAACCTCGTCAACCGCACTCTGACCTTTGTCACGAGGTATTTCGGCGGCGTTTTACCTTCGGGCAAGCCCGACGAGGCCTTCTGGGCGGAAGTCAGGCGTATCGAGGCTTCGATCGGCGAGAAACTCGAGCGGGCCGAATTGCGTGACGCCTTCCGCGCCGCCTTCGAGCTGGCTGACCTGGCCAACAAGCGTTTTCAGGACGGCGAGCCCTGGAAGACACGCACTACCAACCCCGAAGCCGCCGCGTCGCTCATCGGGGACCTCTGCCATGTGCTCCGCGATCTCGCGGTCATCATCCATCCCTATATGCCGGCATCGGCCGAAAAACTCGCCTCCTTCTTCGGCGGCAAGATCGGCGAAGGAGCGTTCCGCTGGTCCGAAATGGGTTCGCCCGCGGGCCTTGCGCGTGTCGAAAGGTCCGAAGTGCTGTTCTCCAAACTCGAGGACACTTTCGTCGACGGTTTGCGCGAACGATATTCGGGCTCACAGAAAGAGCGTGCGGCGAGAGACGAAGCCGCCGCCATGCCTGCGGCCGAAAAATCCGCACAATCCGCACAATCCGCAAAGGAGCCGGCTCAGCCGGTCGGGGCGGTCCAGGGGAAACAGTCGGTCCAGGCCAAGGAACCCGAATCTGTCGCCGCTCCGCATCCGGTGCTTTTTGCCGATCTGCCGGTCGAAGAAAGATTCGCGAAGCTCATCGACTTGCGCGTGGCCAGGATCGTCAGGATCGAACGGCATCCAAAAGCCGACAAGCTGTATATAGAAACTCTCGACGACGGGTCGGGGACCGAACGCGTCATAGTGTCGGGCCTGGTTCCGTATTATCGCGAGGAAGAACTCCTTGGCCGCAGCATTGTCCTCGTCAACAACCTGAAACCGGCGAAACTGCGGGGCGTGGAAAGCAGGGGCATGCTGCTCGCCGCGTCGACAAGTGGACCTGAAGGCAAGGAATCCTGCGAGGTGCTTCAGGCTCCCGACGCCGCTCCCGGTACCAGGGTTATGCTCGAAGGTCAGGATCCCGGCGTGGAAGCGCTTGTCCAGATCGATGTCGACACTTTCTTTTCCGTGCCCATAGTCGCTCGTGGCGGCGCCGTCTTCGTCGGCAAGGCCCGACTTGGCGCCGCAGGCCGACCTTTTGTCCTCGACAAGGTGCGTGACGGCGAA
>JBDKUJ010000090.1:0-2021 GCA_039679665.1 Rectinema sp.
CTTCCTCGAACAGCGCGAGCCTGGCGAAACCGTCGCCGCGCGCTTCCGCTTCCCCGAGCAGCCGGGCAGGCTCCAGGTATGCGTTGAGGAAGGCTTTGCGCGCCGATCGGGCTCCCACGCTCCAGGCGCCGATCCGGTTTATGGATGCGTCGAAATAATCGAGTCCCACGCGGATGCGGTCCAGGGCACTGGACCTGACCACTTCGCACGCAAGGTCCGAAAGTTCGTCGCTCATGATGAGGACATGGTCGGAGTCCCAGCGTACCGGCCTGGAAAGGTGAAGCAGCACGCCTGGCACGAAGGGCAGGACGGCCGAAAGTTTGTCGGCCACACTTTCCGTCGGATGGAAATGTCCCATGTCCATTGTCAGAAAAATCTTTCTTGTGGCCGCGTAGCCCAGATAGAAATCGTGCGAGCCGGGCGTGAAGTATTCCGCGCCGATGCCGAAAAGCTTGCCTTCCACCGAATCTTCCACGAGTGCGGCCGGCAGCTTTTCCGAAAAAACGGCGTCCAGCGACTCGACAAGAACGGCCCGGCTTGCGTGCCGCGACACTGTCCTGTCCTTGGAACCGTCGGGAATCCAGGTGTTGTTCACGCATGGAGACCCTTGCGCCGCGCCCATCGCGGCCGCGACGCGGCGCGCGCGCTTCACATGCTCGATCCAGAACCGGCGGACCGCCGGATCGGGATGGCTGAGCGTCCAGCCGTCCGCCGCCAGGGGATGGGAGAACAATGTCGCATTGAAATCGAGCGGCAGACTCCGCTCCCTGGCCCACTGAATCCAGCCCGAAAAATGCTCAGGCTCGAGCGCGTCGCGATCCGCATGACGACCGCCGAACTCGCCGTATATCGCATGAAGGGAAAGCCGCAAGGTCCCCGGCACCAGGCTTCGCACTTCGTCGATATCGGAACGCAATTCGTCGACGGTCCGGGCTTTGCCGGGGAAATTTCCGGTTACCTGAATGCCGCCGCCTTCCAGCGTAGCTCCCGCGCGTTCGAAGCCGCCGACATCGTCGCCCTGCCAGCAGTGCACTGAAATAGGCAAGGACGTCGCCGCATCGAGCGCCGCTTCCGTGTCGACGCCGAGTTCCGCATAGCGTTCCGCGGCGAGCCTGTAGTCCGATACGTTCGATTTCATTCTTTCGCTCCGTCCCGTACCCTGGTTTTGGCGTTTCCTGCGCGCAGTCTGGCCCGCAGGCTGTCGGTGAATTTCGGCAACAGGATCGCGACCACAAGGAGAACGCCCGTGATGATGTTCATGACCTTGCCCGGCACGTTCATCACGCCCATACCGAATTTAAGATACCCCAGCAGGAAAATCGAAATGATGACACCGAAAATGTTGCCTTTCCCCCCGGTAATCGATACGCCGCCCAACACCACGATGGCGATGACATCGGTCTCCCAGCCGGAGGCGATATTGGGACGCGTCGAACCGATGCGGGACGTGAGAAGAATCGCGGCGAGTCCCGCGGCGAGTCCGTTGGCTGCGAAAGCGATGAGCCTGACCCGTTCCACGGGAACGCCGGAGAACCGGGCGGCCGTTTTGTTGTTGCCGACCGCGTACACATGCCGTCCGTACACCGTCCTGTTCAGGATGAGGCCTGCGATGAGGGCCAGAACCAGGAACACCAGAATCTGGAATGGTACGATGCTCTCTCCCAGATAGCCCTGGCCGAAATAGGCGAAGTTTTCGGGGTATTTCGTGTATGCCCTGTCGCCGAGGACCGCATTGGCTATTCCCCTGAACAGGGACATCGAACCGAGCGTGACCGCGATGGAGGGAATGTCCAGTTTCGTGATCAGGATGCCGTTGAACAGTCCGGCCGCCAGGCCGACCGCGAGGCCGATCAGCACCAGCGTCCATGGTCCCGCCCCGGCTTCGCTCGCCATCCCCATAAAGAGGCTCGAGAGCGAAATGATGGAAGCGACCGATATATCGATGTCGCCCAGCAGGATCACGAACATCATGGGCATGGCCATTACGGCCTTTTCCATGAAATTGAAGGTCGCGTCGAAAA
>JBDKUJ010000091.1:0-2338 GCA_039679665.1 Rectinema sp.
CTCATCGCACCAACAGAATCTGGATGTCGCAGACGTTTGTGTTCGTCGGACCGGTCCGCAATAAGGCTCCCACTGAGTCGAAGAAAGCGTAGGAATCGTTGTCCGCCAGAAAAACAGCCGGATCGAGCCCGCGCGAGCGTGCGTCTTCAAGAATGCCGATCGAAGCGAAGGCGCCTGCGGCATCGGTAGGACCGTCATTGCCGTCGGTCGCGGAGGAGAGGAACATCATGCGTTCGGTGTCCTTCGGGGCACGGGAAAGCGCGTCGAGAAATGAAAGAGCCATCTCCTGATTGCGTCCGCCTCTGCCCTGACCGCGGATGGTGACGGTGGTTTCGCCGCCTGAAATCAGACAGGCGGGCTTGCGCAAAGGGTAATCGGAGGCCGCGATGTCCTTGCCGGCGCCGAAGAAAAATTTGGCCACTTCCTTCGCTTCGCCCTCGATGCGTGAACTGAACACGAGGGTTTCGTAGCCGAGTTTTTTCGCTCTTGCCTCGGCTGCGAGCAGAGCCATGCGGTTCGTCCCGATGAGAATATTCCTGACCCTGGCGAAGGCGGGTGCGCCAGGCTTCGGGGTTTCGGGCAGGGCGCCCGAGGCGCCCGTTTCGAGCCTCGACCGGACTGTGGCGGGCAGGGCATCGTAGATGCCGTAGCGCCGGGTGATCGCAAGCGCCTGGGCGAAACTTGTGCCGTCCGGTACGGTGGGGCCCGATGCGATCGTATCCAGGTCGTCGCCGATGACGTCGGAGAGCATAAGGGCGAGCACTGTCGCCGGGGCATAGGCTTCGGCGAGGAGGCCGCCTTTTATGGCGGAAAGATGCTTGCGGACGCAGTTCAGTTCATGGATGACCGCGCCGGAGGCGAGGAGCAGCCTGGTGGTCGCCGCTTTGTCCGCAAGGGAGATTCCGTCGGCCGGCGCGCAGGCTATGGCCGATCCTCCTCCGGATACCAGCACGATTACCAGGGTACGCTCGTTCAAGGGGCCTTTGCCGTCGCGCTTCCAGGGTTCCAGTACCGCCTTGGCGGCGGCGATCGACGAAGCGTCGGGTACCGGATGGGAAGCTTCGACCAGCGCGATGTGTTCCAGAGGTTCCACATGCCCCGACTTGACCGCCACGACTCCGCCGGAAATCCGTTTTCCCAGAATCTCCTCGAGAGCTATGGCCATGCGCGCGGATGCCTTTCCGAAACCGGTGACCAGAATCCGGTCGAAATCGGCGAGATCGTAGCTGGCGTGCTCGAGTTCGGTTCGGACCGTCAACCGTTCCTTTCCCGGACCGCCTTCCTCGTCGAGGCGGATCACTCGCCGCATCATGGCTGCGGGATCGACCCGTTCCAGTCCGGCCATGAAAATCGACCTTGCGTCTTCCCGAAGTCTTTCGTCGTTTCCGCTCATCATGATTCCTTCCGTTTCGGGGCCTGGGCGGACTTGGCCGCTTTGGCGATCGCCTCTTCCGCCAGCTCGGCATTGTGCGCGATATGGGGCTGGCGCACTATTTCGAGGGCTCTTTTAAATTCTTCGAGAGCTTTTTCCGGCTCGCACAGATCGTTGAGGTAAATCGTACCCGCATTGTTCATCGAAGGCCAGGAAGTAGGGTCGAGGGTTTCGGCTTCGGTGAAAGCGGCGATGGCGTCGTCGAAGCGGTTTTCCTTGCGGGCGGCTTCGCCGCGGGCGAAGGCTTCCGCGGCCTGTCTGCTCGCCTTGTATGCAGCGGAATCCGCGCAGATTCTGGAGCGCGCTTCGAGGATCGTCCTGTCCCGGTCGGCTTCCGGGCATTCGAGCGCCGCAGTGTAGCGCTTCAGCGCCTCGTCCCGTCGCCCTTCCGCATAGGCGAGATCGGCCAGGGCGCAATGTCTGTGATAGCTTTTGCCGTAGATTTTTTCTTCGCGGCGGAAATAGTTCTCGGCTTCTTCGGCCTTGCCCTGGGCGAGCATGATGACACCCAGGTTCCTGAGCACGCGAACCGAATCGGGCTCTTTCTGTTCGAGCTTCCTGAACCAGGATTCGGCCTGGTCGTATCTGCCCGTAACATAGGCGTTGAGTCCCATCTGTTCCCAAAAAGTATCAAGAAACTTAGGCATGGTGGCAGAGTACTCAGGCGGGGAGCTTGAAGCAAGCTCCCCGCCGTCTGCATGAGTTACTTGCCCGGCAATCGAGCCAATTTCAAAAACAACCGACTTTTGAAATTGGCTCAACTGCCGGGCAGTAATAACCGTCAGACTACGAGCGACATCAGCGCCACGGCGATGAAGGCGACGACGCCTTCGACCGCGGTGGCCGACGAATACGCTTTATAGGCCGTATTGACGGGCATGCCCGAGAATTGCGACACGACCCAGA
>JBDKUJ010000092.1:0-4590 GCA_039679665.1 Rectinema sp.
GAACTCGCGGTCGATCCAAAACATGGATCGGTAGGCGATTTGCCCTACGACAACATCGACCACCTGCGTTCCTGTCTCGAACAGGTACGGAGCAAGGAAGTGGCGCTGAAAGTCGTGGACAGGCTCCATCCGGGATCTTTCTCGTACCGTACGCTCAAGAATGGGTTGTTTGTCGGCAACAGCCGGGACGGCGTTGCGGCATATCCCCTGCCGCCTGCACCGACGCTGAAGGAAAACTACTACTCGTGGTGGAAGTCCGCGAACATGTGAACATAGACTTCGGCTGGCCAGACATCTCCTGATCCCGTCGCATGGCGGGAGACCGGCGGTGCAGTGGAAAGAGGCCGAAGTCGGAAAGGTATATATGGGTAACGATCTCTGGCTCTACATTGGCATGGGGTTCGGGCTGGTCTCGATCGCCGCGGCCCTCGGTTACTACCGCTGGGTATTCAGGCAGGATGAAGGCTCCGAGAAGGCAAAACACATCGCCTCTCTGATCAAGGACGGCGCCTCCACGTACCTTGCGATGCTGTACAAGACGCTCATCATAGTGGCGCTTGTCCTCGGCGTCGCGATCGCGATCATTTTCTCCGGTGATCCCGGAAGGCCCTACCATGGCATATATACGGCGATCGCCTTCGGATTCGGCGCGCTCTGTTCGGCCCTCGCGGGCTATCTGGGCATGTCGATCGCGGTCAAAGCCAATGTGCGCACTGCGACGGCCTGCGGTCGCAGCATAGGGGACGGATTCAATGTCGCCTACAAGGCGGGAGCTGTCCTCGGTCTCACCATGGTGGGTATCGCAGTATTCGGCATGTGCCTGCTCTTTCTGATTTTCCATGACGCCGAGATCGTGCTCGGTTTCAGCTTCGGAGCCTCTTCACTGGCGCTGCTCGCGAAGGCCGGCGGCGGCATCTTTACAAAGACCGCAGACATTGCGGCCGACCTCACCGGCAAGGTGGAACTCGGCATTCCCGAGGACGATCCGCGCAATCCGGCGGTCATCGCGGACAATGTCGGCGATAACGTGGGCGACGTCGCGGGCATGGGCGCGGACATTTTCGATTCATACGTGGCGGCGGCCGTGGCTTCCATGCTGCTCGGTGCCTCTTTCGCTGCGACCATCGGCATACAGTATATCGTCCTGCCGCTGATCCTCTGTACGCTCGGCATCGTGAGCGCCCTCATCGGCTTGCGTTTCGTGAAGGTCGGCCCGGGCGGAAAGCCGGGCAAAGCCCTCAATTCGGCGACGGTAATGTCCTGCGTCATTTTCGCCGTTCTCGCGACGATCCTTTTCGCCGTCGTGAACGGATTGGCCGGTGAAGTCGTGTTCAACTGGGGAGCGCTCATCGCGACGATCTCCGGTCTGGGCATCGGCGTCATCATCGGATTCACGACCGACTATTTCACGAACGACGAGAAAAAGCCGGTACGGCATGTCGCCGAAATCTCGGCTTCCGGCACGGGACTCACCATCATCACCGGCTTGAGCTACGGCTTCGTGTCCATGGTGCCCGCCATCATCGGCATCGTCGCGGCGACTTTGGTTTCTTATTTCTCCGCCCAGGCGTTCGGGCTTCCGGGCATCTACGGCGTGGGCATCGCGGCGGTCGGCATGCTTTCGCTCACGGGCGTCGTGGTTTCGAACGACGCGTACGGGCCGATCGTGGACAACGCCAAGGGTATCGCGGAGATGTCGGGCATGAGCCACGAGGTCGTGGAAACGGCGGATGTGCTCGATTCCGCGGGAAATACCGCCAAAGCCATCACCAAGGGTTTCTCGATCAGTGCGGCGGCCCTGACGGTGCTGGCGATGTTCTCCGCCTACACGCAGGCCATCCAGAAATACTCGGGCGGCGTGCCCTTCGTGCTCGATCTGCAGAATCCCCTGGTTTTGAGTGGCGTTCTGCTCGGCTGTCTGGTGCCTCCGCTCTTCAGCGCTCTCGTTATGCTGGCCGTGACGCGCAATGCGTTCACGATGATCGGCGAGATCCGCAGGCAGTTCAAATCCAGGCCGGGCATCATGGCGGGCACCGAATTGCCCGATTATAACGCCTGCGTCGGCATCGCTTCCTCAGGCGCGCTGAAATCGCTCGTTTTGCCGGCCCTGCTTGCCGTAGCGCTGCCTCTGGGCGTCGGATTCATCATGGGACCGTCGGCGCTCGGCGGCTTCCTGGGCGGATCGATATTCGTCGGCGTGGTGTTCGCGCTCTTTATGTCGAATTCAGGCGGACTGTGGGACAACGCCAAGAAATACATCGAAGCCGGCAATTGCGGCGGTCCGGGATCGGACGCGCACAAGGCGGCGGTCGTCGGCGACACGGTGGGCGATCCTTTCAAGGATACGGCGGGCCCGTCGATCAACACGCTCATTACGGTAATGAGCCTCGTGTCCAGCCTCTTCGCGCCGCTCATCGCGCAGTATCATCTGTTCGGATGATCGTGTGATGAGCCTGTACTGAAACAAGTTCGGGGCGGAAGTTTTCCGCTTGCCGTACATAGCCGTACATACAGGAAAACGAAGCCCCGCGGTACTCCGCGGGGCTTCTTTTTGGCGCTGATCGGTCAGCGCCAGGTGGCGTGGAATGCGGCTATGGCGTGGACGACGCTTTCGAGATCGGCGACGGGCGGCAATATCGTTGTGCGGAAATGGGCGGTACCGGGTTTCTGGCCGAAGCCTGCGCCTGGGACGACGCAGATTCCCGTGGTTTCCAGAAGGTCGAGGCAATAGTCTTCGTCGGTTTTGCCTGCGGGAATATCGATCCTGGGGAAGGCGTACATAGCGCCCGAGATCGGGGCGCAGGAATAACCGGGAATGGCCGAAAGGCCTTCGGCCAGGAGAATGGCGCGGGCTTTCAGCGTATCCATGATGGCAGACCGTTCGTGGTCGTACAGGTTCCGCGAGGGGTCGCCCGGCCGCGGCGGCTTCACCATGAAATACAGGGCGAGCTGTCCGGGCAGATTGGCGCAAAGGCTCACCGATTGCAGTTTGGTGATCTGTGCGGCGACATCGACCGGAATGTTCCTGATTTCCATGTAGCCGCCGCGCTGGCCGCATTCCCCCAGGATTCCTTTCGAACATGAGTGGAAACTGAAAAGACTCACGTCGGTCTCGCCCAGTTCGGCCAGGACCCGGGCGAAGGAGACGAAGCGCAACCCCGGCCGGTAGATGTTGTCCTGATAGACTTCATCGGCCAGGATGGCCAGCCCGTGGCGGGATGCGAAACGGATCACCATGGCGATATTGTCACGATCGAGCACGGCGCCGGTGGGATTGCCGGGATTGATGACGCAGATCGCTTTTACCTTCGTTCCTTCCGCCCTGGCGGCGACGAATGCATCTTCCAGCATCGATTCGGAAAGAGCCCAGCCTTCCGCTTCGTCGAGGTAGTAGCCGACCTGTTTTCCTCCGTAGAGCGCGATCGAAGCCGAATAGAGGGGATACTGCGGAATGGGGATCATGATGCCGTCGTGCGCGGAGGCGATGAGCATGCGAAGGGCCGTCTGGACAGCCTTGGAGGCGCCGTCGGTCAGGAAAATCGAGTCGGGGTCGGCCTTGACGGGCACCGCCGCAGATCCATCACCGCCATCGCGGCGATCGATGAATTCCGCTACCGTATCGCGGACAATTCTCACGCCCTTCGATTCCGAATAGGCGCCAAGGCCATGCCCGGATCCTTCGAGGAAGCGGCGCGAATTCTCGATCGCGTCTTCGGGGAAAGAACCTCCGGGGAGATCGGCCAATACGGGGTATTCGCCGAGCGCCAGGCCTTGGCGTATCCAGGTCAGGGGTTTCTGTCCCAGGGCCTGCGGATTGCCGATATTGCAGTAGATTATCCTTTTGCCGGCCCGTTCGAGCGCCTGCGCGCGGGCGACGATGGGACCGCGCACGGCGTATCGGGTTTCGAGCACCGCGGCGCTCACTTCGGAGAGACGCATTGCCATGAAAAACTCCTTTTTCGACCGATTCTCGAATCGGGACAGCAATCGGGACAGCATGGTAATGATAACAAACGCCGGTCCGCCGGTCGACGGGGTAAAGTCGATTTCATCCGGATTGTCGCATCATGTTCCATTGGAGCGCGCTGGCTTTGGATACCGGTTCGATGCTATTCTTGTCTTCCCGGTCTGGGGGACGGAGCGATTCTGTGCAGACCTATGATGCGCTGGCGACGGCAAAAACGATCGCATGGCTGCTCGGCGCGGCAGGGCTTCTCATTCTCGGGCTTGCGGTCTGGAGTTTCCTGCGCATGCTCCGGAAAAAGCCGAAAAGCGAAGCCGCCATCCGCGAGATCCTCGAGAAAGATGGGCTCTTCGATCCGGAATTCCTGGGCCGCGCCTGGATCGCGGAAAAGATTCCCTCGCCGAACGGCGGCTATTCCCTGGCAGTGCACGGGCTGGATGGCGGTTCGGACAGAGTGGCCGTTTTCAGCCATGGCATCACAGGGAATTGGCTGGCCTGCCTGCACTACATGAAACCATTCGCGGATTCAGGATGGACGGTTGTCGCGTATGACGGGCGCGGCCATGGGGAATCGGGCAGGGCGCACCACTCCTATGGATATTTCGAAAAGCACGATCTTGGGGCGG
>JBDKUJ010000093.1:0-1757 GCA_039679665.1 Rectinema sp.
ACCTTCCTGGCTCTCTTCGTCCGTGTTCTACAATATCTATCTCCAATCCTTCGCCGATTCCAACGGCGACGGAATCGGGGATCTGAACGGAGTCACTTCGAAGCTCGACTACATCAAAGGGCTCGGCTGCAATGCCCTGTGGCTCACCGCTTTCAATGAATCCCCTTTCGGGGACGGCGGCTACGATGTGTCGGATTTCTACCGCATCGCCCCCCGATACGGAACGAACGACGATGCCCGCAGGCTTTTCGAAGCGGCGCACGAGCGCGGAATGCGAGTCTGCTTCGATCTCGTCGCGGGGCATACATCGATACGGCATCCCTGGTTCCGCGAATCGTGCAGACACGAGCGCAACGAATTTTCGGACCGTTTCATATGGACCGACTCGACCTGGGAAGAGGTCGATCCCGCAAGTTCCTTCGTGAAGGGATTCGCCCAACGCGATGGCGCCTATATGACCAACTTTTTCTGGTTCCAGCCTGCGTTGAACTATGGTTTCGCCCACCCCGATCCCGCCAGGCCCTGGCAGATGCCCGTCGATCATCCCTCGGTTTTGGCCACAAAGCGCGAACTGGAGCGGATCATGCGCTTCTGGCTCGACATGGGAGCGGACGGATTCAAAGTGGACATGGCTTCTTCCCTTGTAAAAAACGATCCGGACAAAAAAGCCACGATGGCGCTATGGCAGGGTTTTCGCGAAATGGTGGACCGCGACTATCCGGAAGCCGCACTCATCTCCGAATGGTCGGATCCGGAAAAGGCGATCGAAGCGGGTTTCCACATCGATTTCATGCTTCATTTCAACGTCGAAGCCTACATGTTCCTCTTCAGGGCGGAAAAATGGCGGAACCCGCACGAGCAGGACCGCGGCGCCAGCTGGTTCGACGGCCGCGGCGACGGCGATATCGAATCGTTCTTCCGGACCTATCTCGAACAACTGCGCGCGACCAAAGACCGCGGTTACATCGCGCTGCCCACCGGCAATCATGACATATGCCGCCTCGCCGCGGGCAGAGGCGACTCCGAATTGAAAGTCGCCTTCGGATTCCTCATGACGATGCCCGGCATTCCGTTCCTGTATTACGGCGACGAAATCGGTATGCGCGGCGGCGATCCGTCTCTTCCCTCGAAGGAAGGCGGCTACAATCGCAGCGCAGCGCGCACGCCGATGCGCTGGACGAAAGGCGTCAACCGCGGCTTTTCCGAAGCGACCGGGGAAAAGCTGTATTTACCGATGGATTCCACAGGCTCCGATGTCGAGACCCAATCCGCGGATCCCGATTCCCTGCTGACGTGGACGCGAACGCTGACCGCACTGAGGGCGACACATCCGGCGCTCGGCGCGGACGGCGACATCGAAGCGATCCCCGGCTGCGGCAGAGGATATCCTTTCGCCTACCTGCGGCATATCGCTTCCAGTCCCGGGAACATAAGCGAAACCTTTCTGATCGTGTTGAATCCTTCTCCGCATTCCGGCGAAATATCCCTGCCTCCGGGCATGAAAGTTGAAAAGCAGGTTCTGCGGGTGGGCGAAATTGAAATCGGCCTCAAGGCCGGAATAACAGTCCTTCGCTGCGGCGGCATGTCGTTCGCCGTTCTGGCCACGGGTTCCGCATCCGCCCGGTAATACCCGAATACCCGCTTCAGGGCGCGGCATGCGAAACGATCCGCAGTCCGTCGTTGTCGGGAGCGAGCGCAATATGACGCCACGCGCCTTCCGGTCTCGCGGCAAGCACGGAAGCGATGGCTTGGGCGAA
>JBDKUJ010000094.1:0-3784 GCA_039679665.1 Rectinema sp.
AAGTGCCGGCCGAGCGGTATCCGATACGCTTGTAGTGGTTGTAGACGGCTACGGACAGGGATTTCTTGACATAATCCTGCCCGATCACATACGAGTCCAGATAGGCTTTGATCTCCCGGGGCTTGGGAACTTCCTTCAGGAAATTTTCGTCGATTTTACGGCCTTCCGCGGCGATAATCTGGCCGCAGAGCCGGACGCAATCGGCGCAAATGTTCGCGGTGGGACCGGCGATGAGCTGATTCGTCTCGAACGTACTCTTTCCGCAGAAGGAGCAGGTCGTTCCCAGGGTTGCGGTATCAGGACTTTTCGGTCGGGACATGCTTTTTTCGCTCCAGGATCCGGTCCACAAGCCCGTACTCCAGGGCTTCTTCCGGGCTCATGTACAGATCGCGTTCCATATCGGCGGCGATGCGTTCCACGCTTTTGCCGGAATGATACGCGAAATATTCGATGGTGAGTTTTTTCAGGCGCACGATTTCGCGCGCCTGCAGGCTGATATCGCTCGCCTGGCCCGAAGCGCCGCCCCAGGGCTGGTGGATGAGAATGCGCGAAGAGGGCAGGGCCATGCGCTTCCCGGGGCTTCCCGCCGCGAGGAGCAGGGCTCCCATCGAAGCGGCCTGCCCGAGGCAGATGGTCTGCACATCGGCCCGGATGTGCTGGATCGTGTCGTAAATGGCCAGGCCGGCCGTCACCGAGCCGCCCGGGCTGTTGATGTAGAGCGAAATATCCTTGGCCGGATCCTGCGATTCGAGAAACAGGAGCTGCGCGACGGTGAGATCGGCGGTAAGGTCGTTGATTTCCCCGTCCACGAATATGATCCGGTCCTTAAGCAGTCGGGAGTAGATATCGTAGGAGCGTTCCCCTATGCCTGTCTGCTCTATGACGACGGGTACGAGATTGTTCATCTTTGGATTCATGCGGCCGCTACCTTCCGTGGAAAAGCGCTGTAAGGGCGGCTCTTCGCGGAATGCGCGGCCGCCCTTGCACAATAAATTACTCATTCTCCTTCGCGAAGTCCACGTAGGAGACACTCTCGCCTTCTACGACGGTTGCGCCCGAGATGACGGCATCGAAGAACTTGTCCTCTCGAATGCGCTCGCGCAGGTACTCGGCGGAACCCCGTTTTTCGTACTCGGCCTTTACTTCGGCGACCGACATGGCGCCGCCTTCGGCCTGGCGGGCGTATTCAGCCTCGAGGTCCTCGTCCGTGCACACAAAACCGCCCTGTTCGACGAGTTTTTCGACAAGGAGGCGGGTCGCTATGCCTTTTTCGGCCGAGGGTTTCCAATCTTCCATCAGGGCTTCACGGGTCTTTCCGGAATAGGCGGCGATCTGTTCGAGCTTTTCGTCGGATTCCACACCCATCTGCCGCTTGAGCGAATCCCAACGCATGGCGAGCTCGGCGGCTACCATGGAAGCGGGCAGATCGGGGGAGCCGCGCTTCAAAAGCTCGTCCGTGACGGCGTGCTCTTTTTCGTGCCGAAGGCGATCCTCGAGATGTTTCTTCAAATCGGCTTCCACCGAGGCGACCAGGTCGGCAAGGGTGGAATATTTTTCGGAGACGTCCTGGGCGAGTTCGTCATCGAGGGCAGGGACTTTCTTTTCTTTGACCTTGGTGACTTTGACTTCGAGCGTGACGGTCTTGCCGACGAGTTCGGGATACTCATAGCCTTCGGGAAAAGACTTGGAAAAGCGTTTTTCCTGCCCGGCGGCCAGTCCTTCGATTTCATCGTCGAATTTGTAGAGGTTGTAGCCCGTACCGATTTCGAACGTGAAATCCTGGCGCGCCGAACCCTGGACGGCCTCTCCGTCGGGGCCCAGCTCCTGCCAGTCGAGGGTGACGATATCACCTTTGCCCGCCGGTCCCTGCTTTTCCACCACGAGCGCGTTGCGCTGCCTGATTTCCTCGAGTTCGCGGTCGATGTCGGCCTTGGTTATCTCCACCTTGGGAATGGTGATGCTCAAGCCCTCGAGAGAGGGAGCGACGACCGTCGGGAACACGTCATAAGTGACGGCAAAGCTGAAGTCCTTGTCGATCGCGAATTCCGGTTGCCCGTCGAGAGAGGGTGAATCGTATGCAAGGGGTTTTTCTTCGATATCTTTCACGGCTTCTTCGACTGCCGCTTCGAGAACGCGGCCCATGGCGTCGAGCCTCAGGCTGTCGCCGAACTTGCGTTCGAGGACGGAAGCCGGAACGTGGCCGATACGAAAGCCGTCGACCCTGACGTTGTTGGCGTATTCTTTCATCATCTTGTCGTACGCTTTGCGTACTTCGGCCGCGCCCACTGTAACGCTGAGTTTTACTGCGGAGTGTTCGAGGTGCTCGATCTTTTTTTCGGAGATCACGCTGGGTTCCTCTCGGGGTAGGGAATCAGCCCCGCACTGTCCGGCGGGGTTAGGCGCGCCGGGCGGGAGTGAAGGACTTGCCGCACCTTCCCGGGCATGCGCGCGATACACGCAAAATAAAAAAGGCGATCCGGTCAGTTCTGTCCGAATCGCCTCGTCTTAGGAGCGGGAAACGGGAGTCGGACCCGCGACATCGACCTTGGCAAGGTCGCGCTCTACCACTGAGCTATTCCCGCACATTTCAGCGCCCAACTCCTTGCTCCAATTCCGGCCGTGTCCGGCGCGGTAAGGGATTGCGAGAGAAGGGACTTGAACCCTCACGCCCGAAAGGCACCAGATCCTAAGTCTGGCGTGTCTGCCATTCCACCACTCTCGCGCGCCGGGCGCATCGTAGCGGAAGGCTCTCCGGGCTGTCAAGGCCGGGACTCTTTCCGTATTTCGAATCGCTTCGAATATATGGAAAAAACCTTGCGGCTTTTTCATTCCGGAGTCGGGCGATCCGTCGCAAGGGGCGCCCGGCAAAGGGCGCCCCCACAACGAATATGAGCCGCGCAGGCATCGAACCTGCGACCCGCAGATTAAGAGTCTGCTGCTCTGCCAGCTGAGCTAGCGGCCCATGTCTTCCAATTGCCCCGTGCGTCCGACAGGAGTCGAACCTGCGACCTACGGATTCGAAGTCCGTCGCTCTATCCAGCTGAGCTACGAACGCATTTTCCCATACATCGCCATTTTTCACGAAGGCGGTGCAGGTTTGGGTGGGTGATGGGGTTTGAACCCACGACAACCAGATCCACAGTCTGGCACTCTACCACCTGAGCTACACCCACCACGCAATCGGTGTGCGTACAATGCCAAAAAGCCGATTTCGTGTCAATAGGCTTTTCCTGAAATGCGGCGAGATCGAGGAACCGCTTTCGAAAAGTCAGTCAAAATGCGGATTGTAGAGATACACATACTTCAAATGGTCGTAGGCGGGCGTGGCGATCCTTTTCATTTCCGGATATGCCGTGGGGGCGAGACTCATCCTGAAATCCGGATGATAGCGGGTGATATGAAGGGGAATCTCCGCCGACACGGAGGAAATGAATCGGGCGATTCCCTCGATGTCCGTTTCACTGTCGGAAATTCCCGGTACGACGAGGGTGGTAACCTCGACGTGCGTGAGCTGCGCAGCTATTCGTATGAAATTTTGAACAACATCAAGTTCTCCACCTAATATTGCATGATACGTTGACGCTGAATTGCATTTGAGATCGACATTGGTGGCATCGGTCAGCATGAGGATATCGCGTGCGGCTTCGGAAAGAATGCAGCCATTGGTGACGAGAATGTTTTTGAGCCCTGCGTCATGCGCTCTTTCCATGCAGGCAGTCACGTATTCGGCGTGGATGCAGGGTTCGGAATAGGTGTATGAAATGGAAGGCGCGGCGGAATCGAG
>JBDKUJ010000095.1:0-1581 GCA_039679665.1 Rectinema sp.
AGCCAATTTCAAAAGCAACCGGCTTTTGAAATTGGCGCATATGAACGACAATCGACGGAGAGGAGAATACTGATGATCGACCTGACCGTACATGAAAGCCACCGCGCCAGAAACATAGCCCGATGCCGCGAGAAGGGCATACTCCTTCCCACCTACGCGCAGATGCGCGACCCCGCCCTCATTCCCGAATTCGTGAAAAAAGACCTGAAGGGAATCGGACTCTGGGACGTGCATCCCCGCAACCTTTTCCGCGTCAACTGGCACAACGAACCGACCGAGCGCGGCGGCGGGTACGGCGGGGTCAACTACTTCGAAATCCCCTCGTCCATCACCGGCACCAGGGCACGCATCGTGGGACTGGTGGGCAAATGGTTCCCCACGGGCGCACACAAGGTCGGAGCCGCCCTTTCCTGCCTCCTGCCCGAACTCGTGACCGGCCGCTTCGATCCCATCGAGAAAAAAGCCGTCTGGCCGAGCACCGGCAACTATTGCCGCGGCGGCGCCTATATTTCCAGACTGCTATCCTGCCCCTCCATCGCCATCCTCCCCGCGGGCATGAGCAAGGAACGTTTCGACTGGCTCAAGACGATGGCCGAGGAAGTCATCGCCACACCCGGCTGCGAGTCCAACGTCAAGGAAATCTTCGACAAGTGCAACGAGCTTAAGGCCACGCGTCCCGATGCGGTCATCTTCAACCAGTTCGACCAGCTGCCCAACCATCTCTGGCACTACCAGGTCACGGGCCCGGCCATGGCCGAAGTCTTCAAAAAAATCTCCCGTCCCGGCGACCACGTCGCGGGCGCCGTGCTTTCCTCCGGTTCCGGCGGCACACTCGGCGCGGGCTCCTACCTGCGCGACAACTTCCCCGGCGCCCGCGTCGGCGTGGCGGAAGCCCTGCAGTGCCCGACCATCCTCGAAAACGGGTTCGGCGATCACCGCATCGAGGGTATCGGCGACAAGCATATCCCCTGGATCCACAACATGCGCGAAACCGACACCGCTATCGGCGTGGACGATGAACTCCCGGTGCGCCTCATCCGCCTCTTCAACGATCCCGAAGGCCGCAAGGTCCTCGCCGCGTCCGGTGTCGATGCCGAAGTCATGGCGCGCCTCGACCTCATGGGCATTTCCGGCGTCGGCAACCTCGTCGCCGCCATCAAGTTCGCCAAATACTACGAACTGGGCGAAAACGACGTCGTGTTCACGATGTTCACCGACTCCATGTCCATGTACGGCTCGCGCCTTGAGGAAATGAACGAGGAACGCGGCGCCTACAACACCCGCCAGGCCGACCGCGATTTCGAGCGCCTGCAGGTGGCGGGCGTCGACAATGTGCTCGAGCTTTCCCAGGTCGACAAGAGGCGCATCCACAACCTCAAGTACTTCACTTGGGTCGAGCAGCAGGGCAAGGACGTGGCCGAACTCAGGGCGCAGTGGAGCGACTACCGCAACTACTGGGGCGGACTGCGCGCCCAGGCCGCCGAGCTCGACGCCATGATCGAATCGTTCAACGCCGAGGTTCTGAAGTGATTCTCCTGCGGGACTGCTATCGGGTCCGCACCGCTTCGGGCACAGGCGCTG
>JBDKUJ010000096.1:0-1760 GCA_039679665.1 Rectinema sp.
TTGCACGCCTTGGTGATGGCGAACGCAGCATTGGTCCCGCCGACCACTTCGGTCACTTTACCCTTGCCGCCAGAGACAGTCGGGAACCGGAAATAATCGACTTTGGGAAGGAAATTCGGAGCTTCCGTCGCGAGCTGGCCGGGCAGCCACGATCCCATGAGGACCATCGCGGCTTTTTCCTGGGCGAACAATTGCCGCATCGAGGCATACTCGGCGCCCATGAATCCTTCCTGGAAACAACCCGTGTCGACCATCTTCTGGAGAAGCCTTGCCGCTTCGACGAAGGCCGGATCTTTGAAGGACCCGCCCGGCTCTCTGGCGATCGCTTTTCTGAAAGGATCGAGTCCGCCGACCCGCGTTACCAGGTACTGGTAGTACAGATCGCCCACCCACTCGGCCTTGTTGAGCGAAAGCGCCATGGGGATGATGCCATTCTGTTTCAGCGTCTGGCAGGCCGCAAGCAGTTCGTCGAATGTCGCGGGCTCTTTGATCCCGTATTTCACGAACATCGGCTTGTTGTAATAGATGAGCACGTTGGCCAGTTCGACCGGAACGCCCCACACCTTGTCGTCGGCCGACACGAACTCCAGGGACGCATCGGAGAAACGCGCCTGCCAGTTGTCTTTTTTCATGGCAGGAGTGAGATCCAGCACCAGTCCGCGCCTTGCGTAGGTGGCCAGCTGACCGCCTCCCCAAGTCTGGAAGACGTCGACGTCCTTGCCGCCGGCCGCGAGCATAGTCGCGAATTTCGTTTTGTAATTGCTCATGTCGCCATAGCTGACGACCTGGACAGTGAACCCCGGGTTGGCTTCTTTGAAGCGCTCGATCGCTCCGTCCAGCACTTTCCTGAACGGTGCGCCCGCGGGATAGATGTCCCAGACGGTGAGCGTCTTATCCTGCGCGCCGACGGTGCCCAGAAATGCGCCACCCATGAGCAATACCAGACAGAATACAGCAGCCGAAAATCTCTTCATCTCTCTTCCCTCCTTGGTGTTAAGGAAAAGTCAACTCTTGCTGCACGTATCCCGGAGTACCAAACTGGTCTCCAGGGTTACTTCCTTACTCAGGGGATCGTCGGACGCTTCGCCGCTGATCTGGCGCAACAGCAGAGAAGCGGCCGATCGACCCATTTCATGCAGCGGCTGCCTCACTGTCGTGAGCGCCGGCACGGAGAACGCCGCACTGGGAAGATCGTCGAAGCCTATTACGGAGAGATCGCCGGGAATGTTCAGTCCCGCCTCGCGCGCGGCGGCTATCGCGCCGAACGCCATTTCGTCGTTGGAGCAGAAAATCGCGGTCGGCCGATGCGGACCGCCCAGCAGTTTTGCCGCGGAGTTCTTCCCGCTCGCTTGGGAAAAGTCTCCAGGAGCAATCAGCGCAGGGTCGAAATCGATTCCCGCATCGCGCAACGCATCGCGGTATCCGTCGAGTCGATCCCGGCTGCATCCGAAATCCATAAGCCCGGTCACGAAACCTATGCGGCGGTGTCCGAGAGAGATGAGATAGTGTGTCGCCTCGTAGGCGCCCGGCCGGTTCGCCGCGGTAATGCTGGGAAATTCGGACTCGACCCCCCGGTGGTCGACCAGGACTATGGGAAAGTGCGTTTTGAGGAGTTCGTCACCGTACTCCTCGAAATTCCTGGGCAGAAGGACGACCAAGCCGTCGGTGACGTTGCTCGTGAGCCTCTGGATGAAGCGTTTCTGATTCTTCTCCATGAGGCCCGTCGTATAGAGCACGAGCTCGTAATCCGTCTCCGCGAT
>JBDKUJ010000097.1:0-9230 GCA_039679665.1 Rectinema sp.
AAAGACTCTGGCCGACCGTGCCCGAAGCCGCGCCGAGAGTGGTCTCCATGGAATTGCCTTTTTCCGCCTTGCGTATGGTGAGCGATGTGCCCGCGCTCCACGGAATTTCGCCTTGTCCCGGGACCAAAACCGATGACGAAGTGGAACTGATACGCGAGCCTGGACCTCGGGTTCCGGGAACCCAGGCTTCTTCCGCGGGTGCGGAAGGCGTTCCGGCTTCGACAGGAAGAGACGAAGAAACCGTCTCGGACGCGGTCGTTTCCGGCATGGGCACGCTTTTTTCAGGTGCGGGGGCCGCCGGAACAGATGCCGCAGCCGCGGGCTTCGCCGTTTTCGGTGCAGATTCGGGAATTGGAATTTTAGTCTCGGCCTTGGCTTGCGTCGTCGATTCAACGCGAGGAGAGGATGTCGCGGCCTTGGCGGCAGCGGGTGGTTCAGGCTGCGGTTCCGCATCGAGATCGGCCACCACGGACCCGAGACCGGGTTCGGCCGCCTCGAGGCCCGCCAGATTCACGATGACCGTTTTGTTCGAATACAAATCCTTGCTCGGATTGAACAGGCCGGCCAGTGTCCCTGCGGCCAGAATCGCGACATAGACCAGGACCGTAATACCGACGGATTCCCGAGTCCTCCGCCGATCCTGCATCTCGGCATATCCGAGCGGAGACCTCATCGGACGGCCTTCTCCTTACGGGTGATGAGACCGACGTTTTCGACGCCGTTCGATCTGAACGCATCCAGCACCGAAATGATGAGCTGATATTGGGCACCCGCCCTGCCCTCGAGCACCGCCCTCACTTGTCCTGCATCGGAACCGGCCACTCTCTGCTTGAGGATGGCGGACAGACCGCCCAGATCGGTGCGTGTCTTGTCGACATAAATCTCGTCTTCGGACATCACTACGACGCGAAGCTCCGAAGAGCTGACCGACTGCGCGGTGGAAGAACCGGGCAGGTCGAGAGAAATACCCGGTGCGGCTCTGAAGGTCGTAGTGATCATGAAAAAGATGATGAGCTGGAGAATGACGTCGATCAGCGGCGTCAGATTGAGCGCGTATTGGGGCTGGAGCCTGCGGCTGGAGTTCATTTCGCCTCCGAAGCGCCGCGTCCTTCTTCAACTTTTCCGTTCGACGAGTTGACCATGGCTACAAGCGCATTCACCTGATTTTCCAGCTTGTTCAGTATGATACTGATTTTCGAAACAAAATAATTGTAGAAAATGACAACGGGGACGGCGACGACGATACCGCCGACGGTCGTGATGAGGGCTTCGGATACGCCCGTCGCCAGAGCCGCAGGATCGCTCACGGCGCCGAATTTGCCGAGAACGCCGAACGCTTTCATCGTTCCGGTCACCGTACCGAGAAGGCCGAGCAGGGTGGAAATATTGGAAACCGTGCCGAGAAATGAAAGGCCGCGTTCCAATTTGGGCGCTTCCAGCGCCGCCGCGTCTTTCAGGGATTCACGCTGGAACTGCTGTGGTTGATGGCGATTTTCGATGCCGACCTTGAGAAGGGTGGAAAACGGAGAAATATTCTGGTCACAGATGGCCATGGCTTCGTTGTAATGCCCTTCCCTGAGACTGTCCCGTATACGGAGGAACAGCTTGTCCTCGTCCACGGAAATGCGGCGGAAGTACAGCAGACGCTCGATGATAATGACGCATGCCGCGACCGACAGCGCCATGATTATCCAGAGTATCACTCCGCCCTGGACGATAAAATCTATCATGACGACTCCTTCAATGTTCCGATTACCCTATTACCCTATCACTTCCTATCGGAAACATATCGCCCGATCGAAACCCCATCCAGTGGGATAATCGAACTTTTCTCCGGATCGCCGGCCATATCGGCGGCCGGAATCATTCGCCGCGCCGGTAATTGGGCGCTTCCCTGGTGATCGCCACCGAATGTGCATGGCTTTCCGCAAGCCCTGCGTTCGTGATCCGCGCGAATCTGGCCTTTTCGCGAAGCTCCGCCAGGTTCGCCGCTCCGGCATAACCGCATCCCGACCGAAGCCCCCCCACAAGCTGGAAAACGTATTCGGCGAGCTTTCCCTTGAACGGAACCATGCCTTCCACGCCTTCCGGCACAAGTTTGTCCGGGCCGGACTGCCCTGTGGCGTAACGATCCCTGCCATAGCCCTGGAGAGCTCCCATCGAACCCATTCCGCGATAGGTCTTGTACTGTCTGCCTTCGAAAAGCACCAATTCTCCCGGTGATTCTTCGAGCCCTGCGAAAAGGCTGCCCAGCATCACTGCATCCGCACCCGCCGCAAGGGCTTTTACGATGTCGCCCGAATATTTGATGCCGCCGTCCGCAATCACGGAAACGCCGAATTCCCTGGCAGCGAGTGCACAGGCCCTGATCGCCGAAAGCTGGGGCAGGCCCGCGCCCGAAATGATGCGCGTCGTGCAGATGGAACCGGCACCGACGCCGACCTTGACGCCGGAAGCGCCAGCCCTGGCCAATGCCGCCACGCCTTCCGGAGTCACGACATTGCCCGCAAGAATGGGCAAGTCCGGCGCCACAGCCTTGATGCGCCGCAGCGCTTCCAGAACACCCTTCGAATGACCGTGGGCCGTATCGACGGCGACCACGTCCACGCCGCGGGAAGCGAGAAGCGCGACACGGGCTTCGAGATCCGGTCCTACACCGACGGCGGCGCCGACGATAAGTCGGCCGGATCGGTCGATCGCCGCGTCGGGGTGGTCGGCTTTTTTCGAAATGTCTTTCACAGTTATGAGACCGATGAGGCGCCCTGCATCGTCGGTGAGGGGGAGCTTTTCGATCCGTCTTTTCTGGAGAATCGCCTTTGCCTCTTCGAATGTCGTGCCTGCGCGCGCGGTGACGAGGCCTTCACGCGTCATAAAATCACGCACCGGTTTGGCGTCGTCTCCGTGATCGCAGAATCTGATGTCGCGATTGGTCAGGATGCCGACGAGTTTTCGCGACTCGCCTTCCACGATCGGGATTCCGGATATCCTGAATTTTTCCATCAGTGCGCGGGCTTCCGAAAGGGATGCGCTTTCTTCGAGACAGACCGGATCGGTGATCATGCCCGATTCCGACCTTTTGACCCGATCGACTTCGGCAGCCTGGCGTTCCGGACTCATGTTTCTGTGGATGATGCCGATTCCGCCCATTCTGGCCAGCGCTATCGCAAGCGCCGATTCGGTGACGGTATCCATGGCCGCCGACAGGAGCGGAATTTTCAGCCGTATGTCGCGTGTCAGTCCGGCGCCTATATCCACCTGGGCGGGTAGAACTTCGCTGTAGCCGGGAACTATGAGTACGTCGTCGAATGTAAGCGCCAGTCCCTGCGAAAAAAGGTCTTCGTTCATACTGCCTCTCCAGATATCAATGTCTGAAATGCCTGATGCCGGTCATCACCATGGCGATGCCGGCTGAGTCCGCCGCGGCCACGCTTTCGGCGTCGCGCACCGAACCTCCGGGCTGGACGATCGCCGTAACGCCCGAGCGTGCCGCTTCTTCCACCGAATCGGCGAAGGGGAAAAACGCGTCGGAAGCCATCACCGAACCTAAGGCACGCGTACCCGCCCTCGCAGCGGCGATACGCATCGAATCGACACGGTTCGGCTGTCCGCCGCCGATACCGACCGTCGCGGTTCCGTCAGCGAGAACGATGGCGTTGGACTTCACGGAAATACACGCTTTCCAGGCGAAACGCAGCGCGACGAATTCAGTTTCCGTCGGCGCACGTTTCGTAACGACGCGCCACTCCGCTGCGTCCGCGGGGTCGCCGGAATCGGTGTCCTGCCGCAGAAATCCTCCGACAACGCTTCGGAATTCGGAACCCGATGCTGTCGTATCCGGGGTTTTGCCGGGTACGACGAGGCGAAGATTTTTCCGCCTGGCCAACAATTCGAGGGCTTCGGCGTCGAACCCCGGCGCAGCGATGCATTCGGCGAAGAGATCGTCCAACGCACGGACGGCGTCGCCGTCGAACTCGCGGTTGCAGGCCACTACACCGCCGAAAGCGGAAACGGGATCGCATGCGATCGCGGCGGACAGCGCTTTTCCGGCGGACTCCGCGCACGCGATGCCGCAGGGAGAAAGATGTTTGACTATGACGGCCGACGGCGTGTCGAACAGTGCGACGGCGCGCCATGCCGCATCGAGATCCAGAATATTGTTGTAGGACAGTTCCTTGCCGCGCAGGACTTCTCCGCCGAGCGGCCCTTTCCCTGGCGCCCACGAATAATACTCCGCTTTCTGATGCGGGTTTTCCCCGTAGCGCAAGGTCCTTTCCTTGCGGCCGCGCGGAAAATCGGGCGTGTCGGGATCGAACCAGGCAGCTATCGCCGCATCGTACGAGGCAGTCCGCGCGAAACCCTTTGCGGCGAGTTTCCGTTTGAGTCCGGCCGATACCAGGCCCTCCCGTTCGATGGCGTCCGCCACCGCATCGTAATCCGCCCGATCGCACAGGACGGTGACTCTGGCATGGTTTTTCGCCGCGGCCCTGATGAGAGCCACGCCGCCGATATCGATCTCTTCGATGATATCGGATTCGATCGCATCACTTCGCGCCACGGTTTCTTCAAAGGGGTACAGATTCACGACTACCAAATCGATCGGTTCCCAGCCGGCAGACGACAGCTCGTCAGCATCGCCCTTCCCCGGTCGGGCGAGGATACCCCCATGTATGGCAGGGTGCAGGGTCTTCACGCGCCCGCCCAGCATTTCCGGGGAGCCGGTGTACTCCGATACTTCCCTTGCGGGAATCCCCGCTTCCCGCAAGGTCCGGAAAGTTCCGCCCGAGGCCAGGAAACTCCATCCCGCCGCATGAAGCCTTCGGGCGAATTCCGCAAGTCCTGTTTTGTCGTGGACGGATACGAGCGCTAATGGCATGACGGATCTCCTTTCGGATCGATCGAACCGGCTGAAGCAACCGGTGGATTCGCCGCAGCGGACAGTTGCGATGCGGCCGTATGCGCTGCAGCCAGCCGCGCGGCGACGGCGGTCACCAGCCGATGTTCGGTTTCGTGCACTCTCGCTTCCAGATCGGACAATGAATCGCCGGGAAGTATCGGCACCGTTACACTCATCAGGACGGGACCGGAATCCACATTCTCGTCCGGCACGAAATGGACCATGACGCCGCTACGATCGCTTCCCCCTGTTTTGAAAGAGGCGTACGCCCTTGCGATTGCGTCCTTCCCGGGAAACTCTCCGGGAAGTGCGGGATGAAGGTTCACGATCCGCCCCGGAAAGCGCGACAGAAATTCAGAAGAAAGGATACGCATCCATCCGAGAAGGAAGATCGCATCGGGCCGATAACGCCCTGCTTCATCGGCGAGTCGCACATCGTACTCCCTGCGATTCGACGGATCGCGGTATTCTTTCCTGCCGGGAATCAATATCGAAACGGGCACGCCGGCCCCACGCGCCCGTTCCGCCGCGAAAGCTTCCGCCCTGTCGGCGATGAGACCGACTATTTCGGCGTCGACCTCTCCTCTCGCGCATGCGTCCGCGAGAGCCTGAAAATTGCTTCCGCCGCCCGATGCGAGCACGAGAATCCTGAATTTCACGCGAACCTCGCCCGACCCGTGCCGGCCGCAAGCGCGCCGATCACCGGACAATTCTCTCCCGCCAGCTCGCGGAAACGCTCCAGCGCTCCGGGCGCCATCACTGCGACCATACCGATTCCCATATTGAATACGCGGTACATTTCAGTTTCGGAAACTTTGCCCTTTTCGGCGATCGCGCGGTACAGGGGGGGCACAATCCAGGATTCCCTACGGAGGATCGCATCCAGGCCGGGAGGAAGAATCCGGGGGATATTGCCGATAAAACCGCCGCCGGTAATGTGGGCAAGCGCCTTCACGAGTCCGGGCTCGCGGTCGAGCACGGGACCGAGCACGGTAAGATACGAGCGATGGGGTTTCAACAGGAGTTCCCCCAAGGGCGCTTCCGTTCCCGGATAGATTTCCCCGAGATCCACACCTTCGAAAACTTTTCTGATGAGAGAGAAACCGTTGGTATGCGGTGAATCGGACCGCAATCCGACCAGGATATCGCCCGCTGCCATATCGGTTCGCGGCAATACGCGTCCGCGTTCGACGACGCCGACTATAGTGCCGGCGACGTCGAATTCGCCCGGGCCGTAGACTCCGGGCATTTCCGCGGTTTCCCCGCCTATCAGGGCGCAACCGGAAGCCCGGCACGATTCGGCCATACCGGCGACGATTTGCGCCGTCTCGGCGGGGACGAGTCTGGATGTCGCGAAATAATCCAGGAAAAAAAGAGGCCGGGCTCCCTGAACGAGAATATCGTCGATGCAATGGTTCACGATATCCATGCCGATATTGCGAAAGCCCTTCGTTCGCGCGGCAAGCCTGACTTTCGTACCCACGCCGTCCGTCGAAGCGACGAGGACGGGCGACTCCATATTTTTCAGGAATGATGCATCGTAGAGCCCGCCGAACGATCCTATCCCGGCCAGGACGCGCTTGTCGTAGGTTGCTTTTACCGCTGCGGACATCAGTTCGACCGCTCGTTCGCCTGAATCTATATCCACTCCTGCGGCCGCATAGGCCGACCCGTCCGTTCTGGTGGTACCGTCCGAGCCTGCGGTCCCGCCTCCGTCCGGGGTTTCAAAGAAAGAATGCCCGATGTCTCGCCTGTACAGCGCACCGGGAAAATCGATACGTGCGGCCGTCGCATACGCTGCATCGAGAGCGTCGGGCAGAGTGTCTCCCAATCCGACAGCGCAGAGTGTTCTGCCTCCCCTTGAAACCACTTGGCCGCCCAAGAGTTTCGTCGCTCCATGGAATACCATGGATTTTTCCGAAGGGCGATTCATATCGCGCAACGCGATACCCGATTCAGAGGAACCAGGGTATCCTGCCGACGCAAGCACCACCGATGCGCATGCACCGTTCGACCAACCGAATTCCGCCTCGGAGAGTTTCCCTTCCGCACAAGCCGCGAGCGTCTGCGCAAAATCCCCCTCGAAAAGTGGGAGGATCGCCTGCGCTTCGGGGTCTCCGAAGCGACAGTTGTATTCGAGGGCTTTCGGACCGTCGGAAGTCAGGATGAGGCCGGCATACAGCACGCCAACGAAGGGCGAGCCTTCCGATGACAGACCTTTTGCCGCGCGCTCGAGAAACTGTTCCGAAAGCCTGGCCGCGAGCGCGCTCCCGCATCCGGGGGCGGGAACTACCGCACCCATGCCGCCCGTATTCGGACCTGAATCTCCGTCGGACAGACGTTTGTGGTCCCTTGCGGGAGGCATTGTCGCGATATGCGATCCGTCACAGAACGCCATCAGCGAAACCTCCGGCCCCGACAGGCGTTCTTCGATCACGACTTCCGTTCCCGCCTCTCCGAGAGCGGAACCGGAAAGCAGCGAGCGCAAAATCCTCTCGGCTTCTTCCGCGGTATCGGGAAGAAACACCCCTTTTCCCGAAGCGAGACCGGAAGCCTTGATGACAAAAGGCCAGGGCGCGTTCCGGACGAATGCGCAGGCTTTTTCCGGATCGCCGAATATCGCGAATCTCGCGGTGGGAATTCCGTGCCGAACCATGAATTCCTTGGCGAATACCTTGGAGGTTTCGATGCGCGCTGCGGACCGCGAAGGGCCGAAACACAGAATGTGCTTTCCTTCCCTGGTCGAACGCTCCGCGACAAGGTCCGACAGCCCCAGGGAAAGAGGCAATTCGGGGCCGACCACGACGAGATCGACATCTTCGGCGAATGCGATATCCGCCAGCGTCTTCGGATCGTCGGACTGTACGGGGACATTTCGCCCGAGCGACGATGTCCCGGCATTTCCGGGCGCGCATAAAATTTCCGGCCGTGACGGGGAAGAAGCCAGTTTCCAGGCAAGAGCATGTTCCCTGCCGCCAGAGCCGACGACGAGTATTTTCATCGATCGTACCTCAACATTCGAAGTCATTTTTGGAGGTTGCTTCACCGACGGGGAACGGATAGTTCCCGTCGAAGCAGGCCGCACAGAATCCTTCGTTTCCGCCGAGAGAATCACGCATCGCACGCACAGGCAGGTATTCGAGCGAATCTGCGCCCACAAGAGACCTGAACTCGTCCTTGCTCATCCGGCATGCGGCCAGATCGTCGCCGGAACCCATATCGACGCCCATGTGGCACGCAAAGCGCACGGGCGGACTGGCTACGCGCAAGTGCACTTCGGAAGCCCCCGCAGCGCGGAGCATACGTACGAGCGGACCGGATGTCGTACCGCGGACGATGCTGTCGTCGATCATCACGATCCTCTTTCCGCGCACCGCTTCGGGCAACACATTGAATTTCAGGGCGACGCCCTTCTCTCGCAGTGCCTTCGTCGGCTCGATGAAAGTACGCCCGATATAGCGGTTTTTTACGAACGCTTCATCGTAGGGAAGTCCCGATTCCCGCGCAAAGCCGATCGCCGCGGAAATCGACGAATCGGGCACGGCTACGACCGCATCGGCTTCCACGGGAAATTCCCTCGCCAGAGCGGCGCCGAATCTCCTGCGCACTTCGTGCACTCCCAAGCCTCTCCAGACGGAGTCAGGCCTGGAAAAATAGACAAACTCGAAGACACATGACGCGCCCGGCGCGACCGCTTCAACGCAACCCACACGCCTGAAGCCATCATCGCCAAGTTCGATGATTTCCCCAGGGCCAATTTCGACATTTTTCGTGCAACCCAACGTGGCGAGCGCACAGGTCTCCGATGCCGCCGCGGAGCCGCCACCGGGCAAGAGACCACAGGAGAGCGGTCTCATACCCCAAGGATCGCGCGCGGCGAATGTTCCTTCCGGAGTCAGCACGACGAAGGAAAAAGCGCCGATCCACGAACCCATCGCTTCCGCGATGCGTGTCGGCCAATCGGAACCGGATGCGCCCGCGAGCGTCATCACCATCACTTCGGTATCCGAAGCCGAACTCAATCCGACGCCCTTTTCCAGCAAAGCTTTTCGCAACTCGCCCGCATTGACGAGATTGCCGTTATGCGCGAGCGCGATGGATCCATATCGCGTTTCAACGGAAAAGGGCTGCGCATTCCGTGCCGTGGCCGAGCCCGTCGTCGAATACCTTGTATGCCCGATCGCATGGGAACCACGCAGCTCGAGCATGTCTTTTTCCGAAAACACGCGCGCCACCAGACCAGTATCTTTACGTACGCGGATCGCTTTTCCGTCGAGCGACGCGATACCGGCCGCTTCCTGGCCGCGATGCTGCAGTGCGAACAATCCGTAGAACG
>JBDKUJ010000098.1:0-4172 GCA_039679665.1 Rectinema sp.
CTCCCAGATTGCCGCCGACGCATGGGCTTCGGCCGTTTGTCGCATGCCCGGCGTCAGTTCGGTCGAAACGGCGCGTTTCCTTGGCTGGGACGCGTTCCGGAATATCCTGTCCGCTCCGGCATGCCCCAAAGACAGGGAGCCCGCCGACGATGCATCGCGGCTTCTGTGGGCTGCCGGAGTGATGGAGTCCCGCAGAGGAAAAAGCGGAACCGCGGACGAAAAGGGAGCCAAGGATCTTTCTCCCGCCTTTCTGGGCTTTTTCGCCAGAATAGCGCCCAAACTCGATGCGCTCGCTGCCGCATGCAACCGAAGTTCCGCCGCAGCAGCCGAGCCCACATTGCGCGAATACCTCGCCCTGCGAGCCGATTATTCGCGCTTCCTCGAAACGAACTCGCTCTACGAACCCGAATCGCTCGACATCGGAAGCGCGCCCAAAGGCGAACGGTATGTCGTATTCGCTCCCGAACTGCTCCCCGGCTGGGCTGCCGTCGCGGCCTCTCCCGCGGGAGAAGCTATCGAAGCGTTTCCTGCCGACTTTACTCCATCGGAAACGCGTCTGGTCCGTTTCGACGATACGCGCAAGGAACTTGCCTGGGTCTTTTCGCGTTGCGCCCGACTCCTCGATTCCGGCATCCATCCCTCGGATCTGGCGATAAGCCTACCCTCTCCCGACCCGTCGACACGCGCGCAGCTGGTCCGGTCCGCCGGGGAATTCGGCCTCCGACTGTCGTTCCGCTGGTCCGAACCGCTCACGATGTCACCTTTCGGAACACTGCTCCGAACTCTGTCGTCCGCCCGGGCTGACGGTCGATCGCTGGCTTCGATGCGCGCTTTTCTGGGCGCTCGCGCAATCCCATGGAAAGACCCCGAAGCCGCGGACAAACTTCTGGCCTTCGGATTGAAGTACCGGATCCTGAAGCAGACGGGGAAAAGCCATCGGGACGATATATGGGAGAAGACTTTTTCGCTCTGCCCTCACGACCCCGGCCTGCGCGCGTACTACCGGAAACTGAAAGGCGCCATGGATGGAATCGCGCAGGCCGCTGATTTTGCGGCATTGCGCGGCGTTCTGCACGACTTCCGGGACGTATTTCTGGATGAAAGTTCCCTGCCGGCGGCGACTGTGCGCACCACCGAAAGAATCATGGACGAACTTGAAATGCTCGATGCGGCAGCGCGGAGACTTAAAAACACAAGCGCGAACCGCGGCACGGGCTCTTCCCGTCTCGACGCCTTCGGCCTCTTCATGACGAGGCTCTCCGCCGCCCGATACCTGCCCAAGGGCGATGGAGGGACTATTCCCGTCTATCCCTACGGCATTTCCACCCTGCTGCCGGCGAAAGCGCATTTTATCCTCGAATCTTCGCAAACCGGACTTCACGTAAGCGGTTCGCCCTTCGATTTCCTCGGCAAGGAACGCGGATCGCTCCTGGATGAAGGCGCCGGGTCGGCTACCGGCGATCCGACGAGACCGGTCGGATCGACAATGCCCGTCGATCCGGCGACGCCCGATGTCATGGATTTTTCCGCGGCAACGGCGGCCGCATGCGCAGCCCCGGGGAACGCCATATTCTGCCACGCGGACAAAGGCTTTTCCGGATGGACCGTGCCGCACCCCTGCTTCCTCGGCTGGGGAATGGAAGGTGAACGGAAGGATGCCGAAGCGGCGAAAATTGTCGCGGAAGCTCCTTCCGCCGCAGAAGCCGCCGCATGGGAAGGCTCGGGCCGATTCCCCGCATCGCTCTTTGCGCTGCAGCGCGCCGCCGCCCTGGGGGACATGCAAGGCGGCCCCTATCCCTGCCTGACAGTATCAGGCGCCAGCCGGGTACCGGCAGGCACACACAAGCTCGGATCCGAAGCCATAGCCGCCGCGCGAGCGCTCCGCGCGGTCGGCTCCGAAAACGGCATGATCCGCTTCTCCGCCTCATCATTGCGCGCCTTTTCCCACTGTTCCTTCGCGTGGTTCATGAACGCGACACCGGGCGCCAGAGACCGCGAAGAAGTCGACGAAGCGTTCCCCGCTACAGTCGCCGGCGATTTCGCGCACTCGGCCGTCAGAGCGATATACGACATCATCCGTCGGGACGGCCCCTATGATCCTGCACGCTCAGGAGCGTACAAGCGGCTCGTTCCCCAGGCCGCGGCCGGGGCGCTCGAAAAACTCGCCCGAAGATATGGCCCCTTCGTCGTACCGATGGCCGAATCCTGGCTTCCCCTGCTCTGCGACAGACTCGAACGTCTGATCGACGCCGAAGCGGGACTCGCCGGTTGGGAAGCAGGCGATTTCGAACACTCCATGTCGATGCCTCTGCCCGGTTCGGACATCCTCCTCGAAGGCAGAGCGGACCGCATCGCAAATCGCGGAAATACCGAATACCTTGTCGTCGATTTCAAGAAAAAGCGCCTGCCGAAGCCCAAGGATATCCTTGTCGACTCCGATGGCGCTATTTCCGATTTCCAGATCGCAGCCTATGTCGAACTCTGCGAACACGAGAAAATTCCCGTTTCGCGGGCTTGGTACTGGTCGCTCGAAGACGCCGAAAGCCTCGTCGTATTCGGCCCCGGAGGACTTAAATCGGGCCCCGAAGAATACAGACAGGAAAGGCAGGCCCTCATCGACGCCCTGACCGGCGCCGCAGTCCGCATACGCGGCGGGCATTTCCTCATTCCCGATCCTGTCCACGGCGATTGCGAAGAATGCGGATGGAGGGCGGCCTGCCGCGCCCTTTTCGTCTCGGAGAGGAGTCGATAGGATGAGCTACCTCGACGCTCTGGACGAAGGTCAAAGACGTGCCGTCCTCATGCGGAAAAACGGCGTCGTCACCGCAGGCGCCGGAGCCGGGAAAACCCGGGCGCTGGCGATCCGCTATCTCGATCTCTGCCTGCAACGAGGTCTCGATCCCGGCGAAATCCTCGCACTCACCTTCACGAGAAAAGCGGCCGCGGAAATGTATGGCCGCATCCATGCAGCCCTGGCCGGATCGGACGATCCCGTCGCCGCGGAAAAGCTCGCCCGATTCTCCGAAGCGCGGATAACCACGCTCGACTCTTTCTGCGCCGAGATAGTCCGCGGTTCGGCCGAAGATTATGGATATCCGCCCGATTTCGCGATCGACGAAGAAACCGCGGCTTCGATTACGCGCGAACAGGCTTTTTCCTTCGCGCTCGAAAAGCGCTCGTCGCCAGGGCTTGCGGAATTGCTGGCCTCATACCGTTTCGAAGATATCGTAGAAATATTTTTCGTCGGAGTGGCGAGAACCTTCGTGCATCCATCGGCAGACGGAGCTGATCCTTTCGCCGCGATGCCCGACAGGACCAGGGCGGAATTGGGCCGGCTCAAGGCCGATACCCTGACTCGGCTGGATGCCGCCGCCGCCCGCGCCGCCGAACTCGAAGCCTCGATCGCCGCGCCGGGCAAGGATTGCGTTCCGGCACTCGCGGCGTTCCGGAACTGGGGGGCATACCGGCGGGCTTCCTGTACGGATTCCGGCTTGGATGCCGCAACAGCCTTCCTCCCGCTCGGATTGCGCGGATACTCGTCCAAGGACCCTGATCAGACTGAAGTCAAGGGTCTGGCAAAGGCGGCCAGGGACACACTTGCCCCCCTTCTGGCCGATCTCGCGGCCGCCGAAGCTTTTCTTCCCGCATACGACGCCCTGATGCAGCTCCTGGGCGAATTTGCGGTCCGTGTGCGTGACGCAAGGCGTGCTGCGGCGGTAATGACGTTCGGAGATCTTGGGGTCTGCGCGGTCGATGTGCTCGAGCGCCGGCGTGACGTCAGGGAACGCTGGAAACGCCGCATCCGCTCGGTGATGATCGACGAATTCCAGGACGACAACGAATTGCAGAAGCGCCTGCTCTATCTGCTCTCCGAAAAACAGGAGAGGACCGATCCCTCGCCGCCAGAGGCCGCCGATCTGGAGTACGGGAAGCTATTTTTTGTTGGAGACGAAAAACAGTCCATCTATCTGTTCCGTGGAGCCGAGGTATCCGTCTTCAGAAAGCTGGCCATAGAACTGGCCGGAGCAAATGCGGACGAAACCACGGGCTCCGTTTCACTCGACACGAATTACAGAAGCACTCCGTCCCTGGTGGCTTTTTTCAACGCTCTGTTCGGGCGCGTCATGGCGGATGCTTCGGAGGATTTCGAAGCCCGTTATTCGCCCATGCGC
>JBDKUJ010000099.1:0-3414 GCA_039679665.1 Rectinema sp.
TCGAACTGCGCGGCGGCGCTGGTGCGCTCAGGTATCGGCGCCCTGGTGGTCGTCGATTTCGATGTCGTGAGCGAAGCCAATCTCGACCGGCAGTTCTATTTTCACGATCAGGTCGGCAGGCCGAAAGTCGAGGCTCTGGCGGAAAATCTGGCGCGCATCGACCGGAAGGTTGAAGTCGAAGCGCACAACGCGATGCTCGCTCCTTCATCGATATGCGCGCTTTTCTCGGGCTGCGATGTGGTGGTCGAGGCTTTCGATTCGGCGGAAGCCAAGGAAATGCTGATCGAAACGGTGCTGGGCGCGATGCCGGGGACGCCCGTCGTGGCGGCGTCGGGGCTCGCGGGCGTGGGCGGTTTCGGACGTCTGCGCGTGATCCGCAGGGACGATCTCACGCTGTGCGGCGACTTCGAAAGCGGGATCGCGCCGGATATGCCGCCCGTCGCGCCGCGCGTGGCCATTGTCGCGGGCATGGAAGCGGACGCTGTCCTGGAATTGCTTCTGGAGCGGGCGCGCAAGCCTTGATTTAACGGGCGCAAGCCCTGATTCACCGGCGGCGAAGGCCTTTCTCTTTAGGCGCAAGCCCTGAAAATCACTTTTCGTCGGGCAGCCAGACTTTCATGTAACCGCGCACCAGATCGTCAAGGTTGTCCAGAAGCACGTGCAGGTTGGCCAGAGCGGCTTTTTCGTCGCCCGAGGCGATGGCGCGCATCAGGTTCATGTGTGCCAGATTGTTTTTCAGGACCTGCGCTTCGCTCGTTCTGTATTGATGGTAGTAGATGCGCTGGAATCTCGGATAGAAGGGCGAAATGGCCTGCCATGCGAAGGGGTTGCGCGCGCATTCGCACATGAGGGTGTGGAATTCCTCGTCGACCTGGACGGCCAGCGTGCGGTCGCCCGTTTCGGTGGCGGTGGCGTAGCCTTCGGCCAGTTCGAGGAGGCGGGAGCGCTGGGCGTCGGAGGCGTATTTGCAGGCCCGTTTCACGATGAGTTCTTCGAGCACCGTCCGCACTTCGAGCTGGAGGAATATTTCCTCGGTGTTGATGCTGGATATGAGTACGCCTTTCCGCGGAAGGATGGTTACGAGGCCTTCGGACTCGAGTTTGCGGAATGCGTCCCTGACGGGCATGCGCCCGATGCCGAGTTTTCGCGCGATGTCGCTTTCGGACACGATTGCGCCGGGCTTGAGGGAGAGCGTGACGATCATTTCCCGGAGCGCCAGATATGCCTTGTCCGCGAGCGAGGATGCATCGACCTTTGCCATGTACGGTCCTTTCCGTAGTGTTGACTCGCGGCCATTGTACACTATTCAGGCCGGGTCGCGCAGGATTTCCGATTCCGCCGTGATCGCGATGCCGCCGCGCGATTTTTGCGCGATGGTGACCTTGACCCGGTGCGGTGAAGCGGCGGCCATGACGTCGGATGCGATCCGCGCGCTCAGGCTTTCGCAGAACGAGCCTTCTTCGCGGAAGGTCCACAGATAGAGTTTGAGGCTTTTGCTTTCGATGCAATATCGGTCGGGCTCGAATTCGATGCGGACGGTTTCCCAGTCGGGCTGGCCGGTGACGGGGCAGAGGCTCGTGACTTCGTCGCAGTCCAGTACGACTTTTTTGACGTGTTCGGGAGCGGGAAAGGTTTCGAGCAGGCGGCGGGGCTCGGTCGTTTTCTTGCCGAGCGCTTCGAAATGGTAATCGGACATTATTTCCCTCCGAGGCTGAATGGGTTGTAGGCCACGCCTTCGTCGTAGGCGTCGATGCCTTCGGCCCGTTTTACCGCGGCTACGACTTTGTAGGTGACCGGTGTGAGGACGATTTCGTACAGGACTTTGAAGAGGTACTGGGCGAGCATCATGCCCAGGAGGGCTTTCGCGGGCATAGTGCCTGCGAAGGCGAGGGCGATGAAAAGGGCGGTATCGAAGATCTGGCCTATCACGGTGGAGCCGATGGTCCGCAGCCAGAGTTGTCTGCCGCCCGTCGCTTTTTTCAGGACTGACAATGCGGCCGAATTGGCGAATTCGCCGCACCAGTAGGCCAAAAGCGAAGCCGCGACGACGCGGGGGGTCGAGCCCAGCACGCGCGCATAGGCCGACTGGTCCGCGAAGAAGTCCGGGTGGGGCAGAGCCACGACGATGAGGAACAGGAGGGACATGAAGAGGTTGGCCGCAAAGCCGATCCAGATGATGTAGCGCGTTCTCGCGTAGCCGTATACTTCGGTGAAGATGTCGCCGAGTATGTAGGTGACGGGGAACAGGATCACGGCGGCGGGCAGTACGACGCCGAATACCTGGATGAGTTTGCCCGCGATGATGTTGGAAAGAAGCAGGCACGCGAGAAAGGTACCGAACAGGATCAGGAAAAGCCGGGAAAACGAGGTGTCGTCCTTTGCCATGGCAAGGACCTCCAGTTTTGTTCAGGCGGGAGCTGAGACCGCCGAGATTGGGAAGTTTTGAGTCTAGCGCGACGGGCGCATGCGAGGCAAGCGGCTCTCATTTGTGCTAGCATCTCGGGCAGGATACGAATAAGGAAACGCAGAATTGGAAAACCCTCAGAAGACCCTGTATCTCGAAAGGGAACGCATATTCCCCCTGCTCATTAAAATAGGCTTGCCGGCCGCGGTCGGTATGACGGTCAATGCGCTTTATAATGTGGTCGATACGATATTCGTAGGCCAGAGCGTCGGGCCGCTCGCGATCGCGGCGCTGTCGATCGTATTCCCCATTCAGATGATCGTGTCCGCGCTCGCACAGGCGATAGGCGTGGGCACGGCTTCCATCATATCAAGGCGACTGGGCGAAAAGCGGCCCGACGAGGCGGCGGCCGCGGCGGGAACTGCCTATGCGGCGGTGACAGGCGTCACGCTGATCCTCGTTATCGCGCTTTTCGCGTTCATGCGGCCGATTCTGTCTTTTTTCGGCGCCAGCGCCGAAACCATGCCGTACGCGATGGAGTATACGGGTATCGTCGGCGCGGGCTTTTTCTTCTTTTCGCTGTCGATGTGCGCGAGCAGTCTCATACGCGCGGAAGGCAACACCAGGGCGGCCATGGTCGGGATGGTCATCGGGGCCCTTCTCAATGTCGTGCTCGATCCTCTTTTCATTTTCGGTTTCGGAATGGGTGTGAAGGGCGCGGCCATAGCCACGGTCATCAGCCAGATCGCTTCCTGCGCATATCTGTTTTCGCTCTATGCGCGCGGCAAGGTGGTCGTATCGTTCCGGAGGGCGCAGTTGCGCATCCGCGGGGATATTCTCGGGCCGGCCATCGCGCTCGGTACGCCTTCGTTCATCCATTCGGCGGGCATGAGTCTCATAATGCTTCTCGTCAATACGACGCTCGGTCGATACGGCGGCGACGGGGCCATCACGACGTACGGTATGGTCAACAAGCTCAATTCGCTCGTCATCATGCCCGTGCTGGGCAT
>JBDKUJ010000100.1:0-2654 GCA_039679665.1 Rectinema sp.
GTCGGGCTTTGGTCGGGCTTTGGTCAGGCTTTGGAAAGTTGCGCGATCGTAGCCCGCATATCTTTGGGAAGCGGCGCTTCGAAGCTCATGGGAGCTCCGGTTTCGGGATGCGCGAAACGGACAGAGAGTGCGTGCAGTGCCGTCCGTGTCATGAGCGGTTTTTCATCGAAGGGATCGCCTTTCCATCCGCGCTTGAACGAAGAAAGAAGCAGCGCTTTTCCGTCGCCGTAAAGCGGATCGGCAAGGATCGGCCAGCCCGTGGCGGCGAGATGAACCCTGATCTGGTGGGTCCGCCCGCCTTCCGGGACGGCTTCGACGAGCGAATAATCACGGTACCTTTCGAGGACTTTGAAAGCCGTCGAGGCTTCCTTCCCCCGGGTTTTGTCGACGCTTGTGCGGTGCAGACGGTCCGCGTCGGGTTTGAGGGCAAAATCGCAGGACCATTCGTCCTCATCCGGCACGCCGCGCACGATCGCCCGATAGGATTTCGCCACCGCATGGGTACTGAAGGCACTGTTCAGTTTTCGGTGGCTCTCGGCATCACGGGCGAATACGAGAACGCCCGAAGTATCCTTGTCGATTCTGTGTACGACATAGAGCCGGCCGAACTCCGCCGCGAGCAGCGAAGTCAGGACGGGTGTATCGGGGTCATAGCGGTCCGGAATCGACAGAACGCCAGAAGGTTTGTCGACGACGAGGATGAAGTCATCCTGGAAAATAACGGGAATATCTCGTTTCACGGCATTAATTATAGCATGATTCAAACCGGTGCGGATATGCCGCTTGAACACGCCCCGGCCGCCTTTCGGCGGGGAGCCGAAAGCACCTTTGCAGGCAGGTTTCCGAGGATTTTACACGGCCGAAAAGCTCCCGTTCCGGCGAAAAATCGGCTTCCGGTCCCGAAATCATAAGTATCGCCCTCCCCTTGTCGACTTCGAGCGCTTTTTATATCTTAAATAGCGGTCGATCAGACCGAAACTACCACACGAACCCGATTCCCGCGGACGGTCGATCTGTCCAGGAGTCCGCGGTCGTCGGAAAAACTTAAGTAAAGGGAGAACGAAGGTATGGCGAAACAGCTTTTGTTCAGCGAAGATGCACGCCGCAAGCTACTCGTAGGCGTCGAGGTTATCTCGAAAG
Organism: Rectinema sp.; assembly: GCA_039679665.1. Lineage (GTDB taxonomy): Bacteria > Spirochaetota > Spirochaetia > Treponematales > Rectinemataceae > JBDKUJ01. The sequence continues at coordinate 1,141 of JBDKUJ010000100.1, forward strand.
CCGTCAAGGTCACTCTCGGACCGAAAGGCCGCAACGTACTTCTGGACAAGAAGTACGGCGCCCCCACCGTCACCAAGGACGGCGTATCGGTAGCCAAGGAAATCGAGCTCGAGGATCCCTTCGAAAACATGGGCGCCCAGCTCCTCAAGGAAGTGGCCACCAAGACCAACGACATCGCCGGCGACGGGACCACTACCGCCACTGTCCTTGCCTATTCCATCGTCAAGGAAGGCCTCAAGGCTGTAGCCGCCGGAATGGACCCCATGGGCCTGAAGCGTGGTATCGACCAGGCTGTCGCCCTTGCCATCGAAGAGCTCAAGAAGAATTCGAAGGAAATCAAGGAAAAAGAAGAGATCGCCGACGTCGCTTCCGTGTCCGCCAACAACGACAAGGAAATCGGCAACCAGATCGCCGATGCGATGGAAAAAGTCGGCAAGGACGGCGTCATCACCGTGGAAGAGTCCAAGACGATGGACACCACGATCGATTTCGTCGAAGGCATGCAGTTCGACCGCGGTTATGTCTCTCCGTATTTCGCCACCAACCGTGACACCCAGACCGCCATTCTCGAAAATCCGATGATCCTCATCCACGACAAGAAGATCTCCAACATGAAGGATCTTCTCCCCGTGCTCGAGAAAGTGGCCCAGGCGGGCAAGCCCCTCCTCATCATCGCCGAGGACATCGAAGGCGAAGCCATCGCCACCCTCATCGTAAACCACCTGCGCGGCACCATCACCGTGTGCGCCGTCAAAGCCCCCGGTTTCGGCGATCGCCGCAAGGCCATGCTCGAAGACATCGCCATCCTCACAGGCGGCGAAGTCGTCTCCGAAGAACTCGGCCTCAAGCTCGAAAACACCACCGTGTCCCAGCTCGGCTCCGCCAAGACCGTCAAGGTGGACAAGGACAACACCACCATCATCAACGGCGCCGGCAAGGCGAAAGACATCCAGGACCGCATCGCCCAGATCAAGAAGCAGGTCGAGGACACCAGTTCCGACTATGACCGCGAGAAGCTCCAGGAACGCCTGGCCAAGCTCGCCGGCGGCGTCGCTGTGATCAATGTGGGTGCGGCCACCGAAGTCGAGATGAAGGAAAAGAAGCACAGAGTCGAGGACGCGCTGTCCGCCACCCGCGCCGCCATCGAGGAAGGAATTGTGCCCGGAGGCGGTATCGCCCTTATCCAGGCCGCCAATGCCCTCGAAAAGGTTGTCATGACCAAGATGACCGACGACGAAAAGGTCGGCTTCAAGATCACCAAGCGCGCGCTCGAAGAGCCGATCCGTCAGATCGCCGAAAACGCCGGTGTCGACGGTGCGATCATCGCCGACAAAGCCAAGTCCTCCAAAAAGGGCATCGGCTTCGACGCTTCCAAGATGGAATGGGTCGACATGGTCAAGGCCGGCATCATCGACCCGGCCAAGGTCACCCGCTCCGCGCTCCAGAACGCCGCCTCCGTCGCGGCGCTCCTCCTTACCACCGAATGCGCCATCACTGACCTGCCCGAGCCCAAA
>JBDKUJ010000101.1:0-5998 GCA_039679665.1 Rectinema sp.
CGCCGTGCGGCGCAGCATGGCCGATACCATCGAAACGCTTGCCGGCGCGCTCAAGGCCAGGCGGCGCAGGGGGGCGGCCTGTTGTGCGGCGACGGTGAAACCAATCGCAACAGCGAAGCCTATCGCAATAGCGAACTCCATCGCGACCGCGACAGCCGCAGGGAAGGGGAGCGGAACATGGAACTGAAACCGGCACGGAAAAAGGTCGATTCCCCTCTCGTCGGCTACGCGAAATTCCCGGACGATCCTCCTCCCTACGTGACGGGATACATGGAAATCGCCGGCCGCTTCGTGCCGCTGGTTTCGACCCGGCTTTCGATCCGTGACAAAATCGGAGACTGGGGTGTGCGCTGGGACCTGGGGCGCGGCGCTTACAGAGTAGTGCCGGGGCTCTATGCGCTTGGCCATCCCGGCCCTGCCTCGCCCGTTCTCGTTACCGCAAACTACAAGCTCACCTTCGATGAACTGCGCAAGCAACTTGCAGGCCTGGACGCATTCATAGCCGTCCTGGACACGAAGGGCGTCAATGTCTGGTGTGCCGCGGGGAAAGGCAGTTTCGGGACCACCGAACTCCTAGACAAAATCGCGCGCCTGCGTCTCGGAGATTTGGTGTCGCACAAGGTTTTGGTGCTGCCCCAGCTGGGCGCGTCAGGCGTCTCAGCCCCGGAAATCGCCCGGGTATCGCGTTTCCGCGTCGTATGGGGTCCGGTGCGCGCTTCGGATCTTCCCGCCTTTCTGGCTGCCGGCATGGTCAAGACAGAAGCGATGCGCAGCGTCGAATTCGGGCTCGCGGACAGGATGGCCGTCGCTCCCGTGGAGTTCGTCCATTCCTGGCCCTTCCTCCTTGGAGCCCTCCTCCTCTCCCTCGCGGGAGCTTTGCCCCTCGATATGCTTTTCCGGACAAGGTTCTGGTGGCTCTTCGCGGCGACAGCCGGTTCCGTGGTCATGGGCACATTCGCGTTTCCCGCCCTGCTGCCCCTGTTGCCCTCCAGAGCTTTTTCGATAAAGGGCGCCTTCCTCGGCGCGCTCTGGGGCGCCCTCTGCGCGGCGCTCGCGGTTTCCGGGGGAGCTTTCGGCCCGGGCGCCAGGTTCGGCCTCGGCGCCGCCCTGGTCCTAGTGAGCGCCGCAGTCACCTCCTTTACAGGCCTCAACTTTACGGGTTCTTCGACCTTTACCAGCCAGAGGGGCGCTACTTTTGAAGTCGAAAAATCACTGATTCCGACGATCGCGGCCCTGGCCTTTGGCATCTGTCTGGGCGGCGCGTCGCTGATATTCGGTCTGTGAGACGCGGCGAGGGTGTGTTGCAGGCGCAAAATCGAGGCAAAGCAGATGCAGAAGCGAAGTAAAATCGAAATAAAGGCGAAGCAAAACAGGGACCCGAACGGTATGACCAGGAGAAACGCATGACCGGTTTGCGATATCTGAAAAACGGCGAGAGCCTCACTGTCTGCGACGCGACCTGCATCGGCTGCGGTGCCTGCGTCGAAGTATGCCCCCACGCGGTGTTCGATCTCCGCGCCGGCAAGGCCCGGATTCGTGACCGGGATCTCTGCATGGAGTGCGGTGCCTGCGCGCGCAACTGCCCAGTGGGGGCGATTTCGGTGGAGGCCGGTGTCGGCTGCGCCGCCGCCATCATTTCAGGCAAGCTCAGAGGCGGGCCCCCGAGCTGCGATTGCGGAGCGAAGGACGCCTGCTGCTAGGACGCCTGCGGCGGCTTTCTATACGGTGAAGCTTATGCCAGCCCGACCGCGACGAGGATATCGAAGCCGTATCCTGCGAGTATCGCGCCCTGCGAGGCATAAACAAAGTCAATGTTTCTAGGACAACGGCCAATGGTGGATGACATGGATGGCGCCCAACGGGAACCTGATCATTGACTCCTGAAACAAGTACTGTAAAATATCGTCGACCACAATCGACAATATTGTTGATATTTACCATATTGTCGACTATACTCGACATATGATCCTACGCCCTACCTACACCGAAGCACTACGCCGGTCGATCGGCACCCCCTTCATCAAGGTGATCACCGGGATACGGCGCTGCGGAAAGAGTTCGCTCCTCGCCCTCTTCGAGGAAAGCCTCATCGCCGACGGTATCGATACGACCCGTATTCTCAAGGTGAACATGGAATCCCTGGAATTCGACCGGCTGCGGGAATACGACGTCATGTACGGTTTCGTGAAGGAGAGGCTCCCAGATGGCGGATTTTTCCTCCTGGACGAAGCACAGGAAGTGTCGGGCTGGGAACGACTCGTCTCCTCGCTGCTTGCGGAAGGGAAAATCGAATGCTTCGTTACGGGCTCAAACGCTTCCCTGCTGACATCCGAACTCAGCACTCTCCTTACGGGGCGTTATCTGGAGTTTCCTGTCCAGCCGCTTTCCTTTACCGAATTCCGCGCTTTCCGCGCGGCCCGATCGGCCGAACTGCCGGAAAGCGGGAAGCTTAACGTGGACGAACAGTCGCTTCTCGCCCGGTATCTGCGATTCGGAGGCTTCCCGGCCATCCACTATCTTGGAGAAGACGACAATTCAGTAATGTCCTACCTCTCTACCCTTCTCGACAGCATCCTGATGCGGGACGTAGTAAAGCGGCACACGATCAGGGATGCCGAAGCCCTGCGCAGGATCCTCGCTTTCGCTTTCGACAATATCGGCAACATCACTGCGGCGCGCAGGATCAGCGAGTATCTCAAGTCCCGGCGGCGGACGGTATCCACCGATACCGTGGCGAACTACCTCGCATACCTGTGCGACGCCTTTGTTCTCCACAAGGTTCCGAGGTTCGACATCAAGGGAAAACAGCACCTGGAATACTCCGAAAAGTACTACGCCGGCGACTTGGGCCTGCGCGCCGCCCTCCTGGGCGACCGGGGCCTGGACATCTCGGGCATCATGGAAAACGCCGTCTTCCTGGAGCTTGTACGGAGGGGATACGCTATGTCCGTCGGGATCCTCGGCGTCCTGGAAGTGGATTTCGTCGCCGAGCGATCGGGTGAAAGGCTCTACTATCAGGTCTGTGCTTCCCTCGAGAATCCGGCGACGATAGAGCGGGAATTCAGTTCCCTCGAACGCATCGACGATCAATGGCCGAAGACCGTCATCACGCTTGCCCCCAGCCCTCTTTCGGGGAGATCAGGTATCAAGGTCGTCACCCTGTTGGACTTCCTGCAGCATCCGATGAAATAGACAAGCTTCCCTACGAGGCCGCCATGAAAGCCCCGAACCGCTGCGCAAGCCGGTCGCGGTCCGGGTAGTCGGCGCGTCGCGTCGGTAGGGTGATGCGGCTGAGGTCCAGTTCTTGAAGACCGTGGCGGAGCATGGGACCGTCGTGCTCGGCCAGGATGTCGGCGCGGATGTGCACAACATAGTCGGAGCTCACGCCGAGGATGTTTTTATCGTAGGCGGCATGATGTATTTTGCAGAGCGAGAGCCCGTTCTGCACTACCGGTTCGCCGCGATCGTCCGTATCGGAAATAATATGCGCGCCATCCAATAGCTCGGGGTGATTCAGGCGACAGATCGCGCAACGCTGGTCGTATGCGTCCACGACGATCTCCCTGAAAGCGCTCTGGTGCAGGCGGTGGCGGGTTTGGGACCAGGCGTAGCGCCGCAGATCGAGCGGCGAGGGCTGGATATCGCCCATCTCTACGCCGGGCCGCAATTCCGCATAGGCCGGGTCGATGGCGGCGCGCACATAGAGGGCTTCGGGATGATCCTGGAGAATGATCACAGGCCAGATGGCCTGGTAGCGGTGCCCCTGTATTTCTTTGAAATAGATCAGTGGCGTGCGTGTGCGCAAAGCCTCGCGCAGACCGCGGTTGTCGCGGTGTTCCGGGTCGGTGCCGCGATAGGCGTAGGTGAGCATACCGTCGTCGCCAATGTCGTCCAACGCATACGGCCCTTTGTGCGATGTGGAGATGGAGATCGGCATCGAAAAGCCCGCCGGAAACCAGATGCCGGTGGCGCCTTTCAGAGTGATCCTGCGCCCGCCTGAGTCAATGCCATGATTGAGTTCGGCTCCGTCGAATACACCGCCATTCCACACTTCACGCTCGCGAAGGAAGCGTAACACTTCCATTCGTATTTCGGTTTCGTTATATGGCATGCTTGGTTCCATTCTACAACCGGCCCGGCAACCGTCAAGCCGAGATTACTGACTCGGCAATTGAAAAACTGTTGGAGCGTCCGGAATTTCGGCGTGACATTTTTCCTTTATGCCAGCCCGGCCGCGACGAGGATATCGAAGCCGTATCCTGCGAGTATCGCGCCCACCCAAAGCACGGCGACGACGATGCCGACTACCTTCCATCGAGCGATAGTCAGAGCACCGGTGATCGCGCCGATGGATGTACCCGAGCCCGCTATCAGGAAGGCCATGATGGCGCCCTGGCTCATGCCTGAGTCGAGCAGGGCGCGGACCAGGGGCAGCGAAGCCTCGGAGCTGACATAAAGCGGGAGGCCGATCGTCGCGGCCAGCGGTACGCTGTAGGCATGGCCTTTGCCGAAAAGCGCCGATATCCAGGACGCGGGAATAAGACTGTTGAGCAGGTAACCGAGGAATGCGAAACCGATGAACATCGGAAGCAGTTTCTTCGAGACTTCGGCAGCCGCACGGAGAAGGGTGAGGATTCGCGTAGGGGATGGGGAAGCGCGTGGAGCTGTATCCGTCGCCGGGAGCGCCGCGGGTTTCGCAGAGCAGGCGCAAGAAGGCACTACGGGTTTCGCAGAACAGGCGCAGGATGGTACTGCAGCTTCCGCAGAGCAGGCGCAGGGGCTTTCCTTCATAAGTCCGGCTTTCCCTTCGGCCTTTTTCCCGGTTTTTTCCGAAGGAGAAAATCGGACCTGGTTCCGGAGCAACCCTCTTTTCTCGAGAATGGCTGCGAGGCCGCCGCCTGCGAGGCCGAGAATGACGGCAGCGACAAAGTAGGAGATTGCGAAGGGCCATCCGAAGAGGCCTGCGCTGTAGAAAAGTCCCTCGGGCGAACTCAGTGGCGAAGCGATCATAAAGGCTATGATTGGAGCCATAGGCATCGTGCTCGCCATCATCCCCAATACGACAGCCGTCGTGCCGCAGGAACAGAAGGGAGTCGCCACCGCAGCCCCGGTTGCGGCGAACACGCCTGCGCCGCGGAATCGCTGCAGGAAGACCGAGACTCTGTTCGCGTCCACAAAGGCTTTGAGTGCGGCCGCGATGAGAATGCTCGCGAGGAGATAGGGCCAATTGTGGGACAACGAGACGAGGGTTTGCGCGCCTGCGTTCTTGAAGAGCGTAATGAAAAAATCCATGTTCAGCCTCCGGATGAGTTGATTTCATCCGGACAGACGTACGTACATGCAAAAGGATGCGGAAAAAATGTTCCGCGAAGGCGATTTTTTCGTCCCGCGCGAATCAGGAGCGACCGGATACCCGCCGCATGGCATCGCAACTTGCGCACCGCTTTTCGTAATTGATTATTCCGCCCAGCCTGTCCAGCTCGAAGTGGCAGCATTCGAGGAGGAGGGCTTTGAGTTCTTTCCTCGCGCGCAGGATCCTCGACTTGGCTGCCGGCAGCGATATTCCTGCGCGTTCGGCCATCTCTGCCTGGGTAAGTCCTTCGTATTCGGTCAGGAGAAGAGCTTCGCGGTAAGGCTCGGGGAGCTCGTCCACGGTTTCCTTAAGCGAGAAAGCTATCCGGGCCGCAGGGTCGTCGTCCAGTTCAGCGGAACCATAGTGTGATTCGATATCTTCGTCGAGTTCTTCGTCCCCGCGTCTGGCGCGATAGTGGTCGATGATGAGATTGCGGGCGACGCGATAGATCCATTTTTCCATCGCGGGCCATTCCTGTAGGCAGCAGAGGCCGGTGTGGATCTTGATGAAGACTTCCTGCAGGATATCCTCTGCCTCTTCCGGCGACGATACTTTTCCGCGGATGAACCCGAAGAGGCGCTCTCTGTAACGGTCCCAAAGCATCGCGACATGTTCTGAGCCTATCATGCTTCCATCCATAATCCG
>JBDKUJ010000102.1:0-4638 GCA_039679665.1 Rectinema sp.
GTCCGCTCCATTGACAGGAACGAGCCAGGCGGTCTAGCGTAGCGCCTGTGTTGCGGGATGTAGCCTAGGGGCTAAGGCGCTTGCTTTGGGAGCAAGAGATCGGCGGTTCAAATCCGCCCATCCCGAAGAAGCGCAGCGGCCTTTTGTGTCGGCGGGGCGGGTTACAAGTAATCCGCCCATCCCGAAGCAGCGAGGCGTGTCTGGGATCATAGCTCAACCGGATAGAGCAACTGCCTTCTAAGCAGTAGGTCGGGGGTTCGAGTCCCTCTGGTCCCATAACTTTATTACTTATATTACAATGCTTTGTAAAATGGCGAAATATGGAACCCGTTACAAAAACGGGTCTGGGTCCTAACAGGGTTCCGAAAATAAAATCAACTGCCTAACAAAGTTATGATGCACTGGCCGTTAGTGAGTTTCGTCATCATCGAATAAATCACTCAGATGTATTTGTTGATGAAAAGAACCATATCAATGAAATTGAAAACTTCTGGAACCAGGCCAAGAGAGTCTTGAGAAAGTACAACGGGGTAGATAAGAAATATTTCCTTTTGTTCTTGAAAGAATGTGAGTTCCGTTTCAACTATGGAACACCAAAGAAGAAACTCTGGCTTCTTAGAAAATGGTGTTCAATTTAGAGGTTTATCTAATGCAGCCCCTATTTTCAGTTCCGCGATCCTGAGCTGCACGAGATCATCGCAGCGTTCGTTGTCGGGCACGCCTGAATGACCTTCCACCCAGTGGAATTCGGCTCCGCTGGCGGCGGCGAGCACGTCCAGCTCTTCCCATAGTTCACGGTTTTTCACGGGTTTTTTGTCGGCCGTTTTCCAGCCGTTGCGCTTCCATCCGGAAATCCACTTCGTGACACCATTGCGCACATATTGGGAGTCGGTGAAGACGCGCAAAGGCGCATCGGCCCAGGTTGCGCCGCGGAGGCCGCCTTCGGCCCTGCGCGTGCCCATGAAGCGGAGCGCCTCGATCACGGCGCGAAGCTCCATCCGGTTGTTGGTGGTGTCGGATTCGGCGCCAGAATCTTCACGCACCCGGTCGCGGTATCGCATGACGTATGCCCAGCCTCCGGGACCGGGATTCCCGGAGCAGCCACCGTCGGTATGTATGTCGATGAAGTCCATCGGGAGCGAGTATGCGCGAAATTCAAGGGTATTTTCAATCCCGTCCGGGCGCTTCCCGTTGCTTTGGCGGGGTCTCGAAGAGTACACTGAAAGACAATATGTGGAAAGAATTCAAGACACTCATGCCCTATCTGCGGAAATACCGCTGGCGCTATGTGATCGGTTTGAGTTTCCTCATCGTGGTCGATGCGGCTCAGGTCGCCATTCCCCGTTTCGTGAAGCAAGTCGTGGATACCATATCCTCGGGCACGTTCGAAATGCGGGATATCCTGATTCCCGTCGGGTGGATGATCGCGGTGGCGGCCGTCATTTCGGTGGGGCGATTCTTCTGGCGGTATTTTATCATCGGGGCGTCCCGCAATATCGAAACCGAACTCCGGGACCGCCTGTTCGGCCATCTGCTGGAAATGGACAGCGATTTCTACCAGGCCAACAAGACCGGCGACCTCATGGCGCGCGCTACGAACGATATGAACTCGGTGCGCATGTCGGTGGGAATGGGTTTCGTATCCTTCGTCGACGGTGTTTTCATGTCGTCCATGATTCTCATCGCGATGTTTGCGAGCAACCCGCATGTCGCGCTCTATACCTGCATACCGCTTCCACTGGTCACGATACTCATCCTGTTTTTCGGCAAGATGGTGGGTGGGCGCTTCAGGAAAGTGAATGAAGGCTATTCGAAAATGTCGGATATCGCCCAGGAGACCATGTCGGGCATCAGGGTGATCAAGGCATTCGTGAAAGAAGATCATTTTTCCAAAAAGTTCGCCGTGGCCAATGACGAGTACAGCGACTCCACCATGGATCTCGTCAAGATTTTCGGTTTCTTCTTTCCCCTGATTTCCTTTCTTTCGGGAGTGAGCACCATCATCCTTCTCTCCGTGGGCGGCGGATCGGTGATCGGCAACAAGATGAGCGCGGGCGATATCGTCGCCATGCTTTCCTACCTCGAAATGCTGATCTGGCCCCTCATCGGAGCGGGAAATACCGTCAACATCATTCAGCGCGGCGCGACAAGCCTGAAGCGCATCAACCAGATCCTGAACACCAAGAGCGGCATCGTCCTGCCGTCCGACCCGATCACCGAAAAGCCCAAGGGCGGACTCGACATAAAACAGCTGCGATTCGCCTATTCGGGCCAGGAAAAACCCGCTCTGGCAGATATCAGCCTGTCGCTGCCCCGCGGTTCCTCCCTGGGAATTCTCGGCCGCGTCGGATCCGGCAAGTCGACTCTCCTGAAATTGCTTCCCCGCCTCCTCGATCCCCCTCCGGGGACTATATTCCTCGACGACAAAGACATCCGCGATTTCGATCTGGCAACCCTGCGGAACAGTTACGGTTTCGTGCCTCAGGATTCTTTCCTCTTCTCCGATTCCGTAAGGGCGAACATCATATACGGCGCCCCCGACATTTCGGAAGCGCGGTTCGCCGAAGTTGCGGCCATTTCTTCGATCGACCGGGACATCAAGCTTTTCCCCAAGAGCTGGGACACTGTTGTGGGAGAAAGAGGCCTTACCCTGTCGGGCGGCCAGAAACAGCGCGTCGCGATCGCGCGCGCCCTCGCGGTGGATCCGGAAATCCTCGTACTTGACGACGCCCTTTCCGCCGTCGACGCGGAAACCGAAGACCGCATACTGGAAGCCCTTCTCGAGGAGCGCAAAGGCAAGACGACTATCCTCGTATCGCACCGGGTATCGACCTTGCGCCATACCGGGCTTGTGATCGTCTTGGACTCAGGCAGGATCGGGCAGTCGGGAAGCCATGAGGAACTTCTCGCCCAGACCGAGGGATTCTACGCGGAAATAGCGCGGCTCCAGGAACTGGAAGCCGAGGCGGCCATAACGGCCAACGGCAAGGGAGCCTGAAGGCATATGTCCGACTATTTTGAACACGACGAAATCACCAAAGGTTATGACTCCCGCATCGCTTCGCGCATCCTGGGCTATGTCAAACCCTATCGTCTCCTCACCGTGCTCGCCCTCATCGCTCTCATCGTGAGTACGGCGGGCGAGCTGTTCAGCCCGATCATCATCCGGAAGAGCATCGATGAAGCCCTCATTGTTTCCTGGTTCGGATTCGATCAGGCGGTAGCAGGCGAAGAAGCCATGCAGGCCACGCTCAAGATCACGCCGGAAGACCCTCTCGTCGCCGGCAAAGTCTATCTTCGCGCCTCCCGTCTCTCGGGCTTGAGCGGCGCCGAACGGCGCGACCTGGAAGCGCGGGGACTTTTTTCACCCCAGGAAATGTATCTGGTCGAAATCGACGCCTCGGATGCTCCGCAGGCCGAAGCGCTGGCCGCTCATCCTGAGCTGTTCACGGTCGACGGAAGCAGGGCCGTGATGCGCCTTGCGGATCTCAAGGCGCTTCCGGGCGAGGCGGCCTCGGCCTTGAGGAAAAATGACAGATCCAGGATCGCATCCAACGTAATCCTGCTTCTGGGAATTCTGGTCACGGTCCTCGTGTCCACTTTCCTCATGACCTATCTGACCAATCTCATCGGTCTCAAGGTGATGAAAGACCTGCGGATGCAGCTCTTCGCCCATGTTTCTTCCCGCTCGCTTTCATTCCTTTCGAAGCAACCCGTGGGAAGGCTTGTGACGCGCATGACCAGCGACGTCGAAACCATCAATCAGTTTTTTACGGACGTGCTCATTGCCTTCACCAAGGATTTTTCCATCATGGCCGGATCGCTGGCGGTGCTTTTCGCGCTCGACGCGAGGCTCGCCCTGTCGGTCCTGGCTACCGTGCCTCTCGTCCTCGTCGTTGCGAACGTGGCGCGCAAGAAAGCGCGCGACGCATTCCGCAACCAGAGGCAATGGACGAGCAAGGTCAACGCCTACATCGCCGAAAGGCTTTCGGGCATCAATGTGGTCAAACTTTTCGGCCGGGAAAAAGCGTCGAACAAGGAATTCGAGGCACACGACAGGCAGCTCATGAAGGCCAATCTGGGCGAAATGTATGTTTTCGCCACTTTCAGGCCCGTAGTCGATTTCCTCGCCACACTCACCAACGGCATCGCCCTCGTCGTAGGGGCCGTTCTGTTCCTGAACCACAGTGTATCCCTGGGCACATTGATCGCTTTCGTCAACCTGATCGGCATGTTCTATTCTCCGATCAAGGACATGGCCGAAAAATATACACTGCTCCAGAGCGCCATGGCGGGAGGGGAGCGTATTTTCACTCTCCTGGATGCGAAAGACACTATCCCCGACGAAGCAACCCGGCCCATGCCGGCGACTGTGCGGGGACACATCGAATTCGAGCACGTCTGGTTTGCGTACAAGGACGAGGAATGGGTCCTGCGCGATATTTCCTTCCGGATCGATCCCGGGCAAATGGTCGCGATCGTCGGTTACACGGGCGCCGGCAAAACGACTATCGCCAACCTCGTAACCCGATTCTGGGACGTGCAAAAGGGCGAGATACGGGTCGACGGAATCCCGGTGCGCGACATGCCGCTGGGAGGCTTGCGAAAAGCCATCCAGCCCGTGCCGCAGGACGTGTT
>JBDKUJ010000103.1:0-4950 GCA_039679665.1 Rectinema sp.
CGTTTTCCCAGGGTGGTACCCGCCAGCCAGGCAAGACTGTCATTTCCGAAGGTCATGAGCAGAAAAGTGAAGATCGGTGCGGGGCCTGAGTCAAAGTCCGAAAGGATGATGATCAGGAAAGCGCCGAGGATTCCGACATAAAAATGGGTGAGCGATCTGGCCGCGATGTTGCGCAGCAGGTCGGGAGCTTCTTCTTTTCGCGCAAATCCCGCGGGTGAAAGCAGAAAAAGGAAGGAAATGACGGATGCATAGCCGAGCATTTCCATCGGCGTGGAAAAACCGGGGATCGTGGATTCTAAAATGCAGGAAACATACACGGCCAATCCCGTGAAGACGGCGGCAATGATCGAGGGGACGGCTGATATTTTTTTGCCGCCGCAGGAACAGAGCGCGATCATCTCGGAGCTCGCAATCGTCTGCAGGATCAGGACGAGTACGACAAGCACACCGTAGCGCGCGAAGGGGAAAAAGAGCACTATGGCGATCAGGGCGGGGATGCCGAGACCGAAAAGCGCAAGTCGCTGAAGGGTATTTCTGGTCACGATGCTCCCCCAAAGCGTCGATCTCGCTTCGAATAGTCTTCGAGCGCCGCCGTAAAATCCTGCGGACCGAAATCCGGCCATAATTTTTCCGAAAAATACAGTTCGGAATATGCCGTTTGCCAGAGCAGGAAATTGGAAATCCTGAACTCGCCGCCTGTCCGTATCAGCAAGTCCGGGTCGGGGAGGGAAGGCTGGTCCAGCCAGCGCCGCAATCCATTTTCATCGAGCGTTTCCGACGGGAAACCGGCGGCTGCGGCCTTGCGCACCGCCCTGACGATTTCGTCGCGCCCACCATAATTTATCGCAAGATTGACGGTCATCCTCTCGAATCCGGCCGTATCCGCCGCGACTTCATCCAGTTCACGCGCGATGTCCGGCGGCAGCCCTTCCGGATCGCCCGAATGGAGCACCCTTATGCCGCGTTCACGATAGAAATCCAGTTCCTTCGAAAGGTGGGAGCCTATAAGGGACATGAGAAAGCCTACTTCGTCGTTCGTGCGTTTCCAGTTTTCGGTGGAGAAGGCGTAGAGGGAGAGATAGCGGACACCCGAATCTTCCGCCGCGGACACGATTCTTTTTGCGGCTTTCAGACCTTCCCTGTGGCCTTCCGTACGCGGCAGGCCATGCACTTTGGCCCACCGGCGATTGCCGTCCATGATGACGGCGACATGAGCGGGAATTCCGGACGGACCCATGCACCCTCCGTCTGCGTTCATTCCGGCGGCGGCGCAGCGCTTCCGCCGGAATGAACGATCAGACTTCCATGATTTCCTTTTCTTTTTCGTCGAGAGTTTTTCCGACCTGGGCGATATATGAATCCGTGAGTTTCTGGAGTTCTTCTTCTTCTTTCTTGATGAGGTCTTCGGCCTCACCGCCGGCCGCAAGCTGTTTCTTGAGGATTTCGAGACCGTCGCGCCGGATGTTTCTGATGGCGACGCGGGATTGTTCCGCCATGGCTTTCGCGGTTTTGGCCAACTCTTTGCGCCGCTGTTCGGTAAGGGGCGGAATCGCGATCCTGATAACCTTACCGTCGTTGGACGGATTCAAGGCCAGGTCGGAACGCATGATCGCTTTTTCGATTTCGCTGAAAAGCGAGCGGTCCCAGGGCTGAATCACTATCAGCCGGGCTTCCGGCACCGACACCGTGGCCACCTGGGTCAAGGGTGTTTTCTGCCCGTAGTAGTCGACCCTGATCTTGTCGAGCAGGGCGGGGGAAGCGCGCCCTGTGCGCACGCCGTTGAACTCGTCCTTCAGGGAGGCGATCGATTTTTTCATCCGCTCTTCGCAGGCAATTTTTACCGATTCCATCGTTCCCGCCTTTTTCGGACCTGAAATCGGGATTTGACCGCCCGGGGTCGGACTGCCAAATCCCGATCAAGATGGTTACTGGGCCTCGCCTACGCGGACATAGCAGTAGTCCACGAGGGAAAGCGCACAGCCGGCTTCCTTGGCGACGGCCGCCATGGCGGCCGCGACAGTCATTTTCTCGTCTTTCACAAAGCCCTGGTCAAGAAGGGACAACTCCGACATGAGCTTGCGAAGCTTGCCTTTCAGGATACCCTGGATCACATTGGCGGGCTTGGACTTCATCTTTTCGTCCAGCTCGACCTGCTTCGCGAAGATTTCTTCCTGCTCTGCGACCCATGAAGCTTCAGGCTTGGTCTGATCGAGGAACATCGGATTGAATGCCGCGATGTGGAGCGCCACATCGTGCACGAAGGCTTTCACGTTATCGTTCGCAAAGGCTTCGGGCTTGTCCGACTTGGCTTTGACCACGACACCGACCTTGCCTTCGCCGTGGACGTAGGAGTGGAGATATTCGCCCTTGCCTGCGCTGAAATACAGGGCGCGCTTCAGGGTGATGTTTTCCTTGATGAGGGAAGCGATTCCCTTCACCATTGCCTCGAGTTCGTCGGAAGGAACGGAGCCCTTGTCGAGGACGATTCCCGCCAGTTTGTCGCCGAAAGCGATGAAATCGGCGTTTCGGGCGACGAAATCGGTCTCGCACGCTATTTCGACCAAGGCCATCTTGCCCGGGCCTTCGGCGATGAAAACACGACCTTCATTGGTGGCCCGGCCGGAACGCTTTTCCACGCCGGCAAGTCCCCACTCGCGCAGGAGTTTTTCGGCCGCGGCGAATTCGCCAGAGGCTTCGGTGAGGGCTTTCTTGCAGTCCATCATGCCCGCGCCGGTCTTTTCGCGCAGGGTCTTTATATCGCTGGCTTTGATTTCCATGCTTACCCCCTTATTTGGTCTCGTAAAGTTTGTCTTCGTCGACGCTGGGAACGCTCTCGTGCGCGGGAGCGGTTTCTTCGACGACGGGTGCGGCCGTGTATGTGGTGGGGTCGATTTCGACCTCATCGTCTTCTTCGGTCTTGGCGTCGGTCTTTACTTCTTCGGTTTCCTCGGTGGGCAGGCTCTCGATGATCTTGAGACCTTCCGCGGCGCCGGCTTCGACCACCGCGTTGGCGATGATCTGGGTAAAGAGGGAAATCGAGCGGATGGCGTCATCGTTGCCGGGGATCGGGTAGGTGATGCCTTCGGGATTGCAGTTGGTATCGACTACGGCCACGATGGGAATGCCGAGGCGCTGCGCTTCGGCCACCGCGATGCCTTCCTTCCGGGTATCGATGATAAAGAGGACTCCGGGCAGCTCTTTCATTTCCTTGATGCCGCCAAGGTTCTTCTCGAGCTTGGATTTTTCTTTCTGGAGGCTGGCGATTTCCTTCTTGGTCAGGCTCTCGAAGGTACCGTCGACTTCCATTTTTTCGATTTTCTTGAGGCGCTGGATGGATTTCTTGATCGTGGAAAAATTGGTGAGCATACCGCCGAGCCAGCGGTTGTTGACGTAGAACTGCTCGCAGCGCTCGGATTCTTTCTGGATGGCGGTCTGCGCCTGCTTTTTGGTGCCGACGAAGAGAACGCTCTTTCCGGAGCCGACGATCTTCTGGACAGCGTCGTACGCTTCTTTGATCGCCTGGATTGTCTTCTGCAGATCGATGATGTGGATCCCGTTGCGTTCGGCGAAGATGTATTTCTTCATCCTGGGATCCCAGCGCTTGACCTGGTGTCCGAAGTGGACGCCGGATTCAAGCAGGTTCTTCATGGTGACTACCGCCACGTTTCCTCCCGTGACCGATCGTGCGCGACCGGTCTGCCTTCACTGGTTCTCGTCCTTCGAAATCCGTGAAAGCATTGCTGCCCCGCGGTCGAAGGCGGAAGATTTCGGCGCTTTACGGCGCCGTTTTTCGGTGCATCGCTGCCCGAAAGCCTACCGGACAGGCTCCGGACGGATCCGGAATGCTTGTCAGATACGGCCGAGCCTTATTGAAGGGCTCAGGCGAAAATTCGCCCGCATAAGGATGTCATAAAGCTCGCAGATTGGCAAGCCCATCACTCCCGACCATGAGCCGTCGATACGGGATATATGGAAGGAAGCCCGACCCTGCAGTTTATAGCCGCCGGCCGCGCCCTCCCAGTCCCCCGTATCGAGGTACTCATCGATTTCGCGGGCGCTCATCGGTGAAAAACTCACCGCCGAGTCGGAAAGGGCGACCCACGATGCGCCTGAATCGAGGGCGACCAAAGCGATGCCCGTGAAAACGCGATGCGTCTTTCCGGCCAGGTACGCCGTCATTTCACCCGCTTCCTTTCGATTCTCGGGCTTTCCGAGTACGAGCCAGCCGTCCTTTTCGGGCAGCGCCACCAATGTGTCGGCGCCGAGTACGAGCCGGATTTCCGGACCTGCGCTTCCTGTTCCACCCGCAGTGCCGAGGGAGCTATGGATCGCAGCTCCGGCGGCGGCCTTGGCGAGAGCCAGTGAAATGGTCCGCCGTCCCGGCTCTTCGTGGTCGAATATGCTCTCGTCGATATCCGGGTGTACGGCGACGAATGGAATTTCCAGACTCGAAAGGATGTCCTTCCGTCGTGGCGAAGAAGATGCGAGCAGTAGAGTCTCCATGCGGGGATGGAACAACGGCCGGTGCGGCAGGGTCAAGTGCGCCGGGGCTTCACGCTTTGCGATTCGTGCGAAAATACTGCCCGACCTTGACTCCGGAGGGGAGAGCGTACTAGTATCCGCCTTGCTTGAGAGCGATTAGCTCAGCTGGATAGAGCGTCGGCCTCCGGAGCCGAAGGTCGCGAGTTCGAACCCCGCATCGCTCAAAATGAAAAAGCCGACCCCGGGGTCGGCTTTTTTTATCGGCATTCTCCGACATGTCGTTTTTTTGGGGGGGAGGAATGGAGGGAGGGGGAATGACCTTCACGCCTGAAGGTAGTCCTCCCAGGACTTGATCTCGAGTCCCTTTTCCCTTTCGTACTCGAGGGCTTCGGTGAATTGCCGCGCCACCTTGATGTCCGTTATCAGGGGGATTCCGAAATCGACCGCCATTCTCCGTATCAGGTAATC
>JBDKUJ010000104.1:0-3442 GCA_039679665.1 Rectinema sp.
AAAATTGCAGCGCGGACAGGGTCAAACGCGCCAAGGGCTTCGGCCAGCCCAGCATCTATGCCGAATTGTTCGTAATCCATAGGACGGACTGGCATCATATAGAAATGATCGAAAAAAGTGAAGCCGCAAGGAATCACCCCCGCCGCCTGAATCGCCTCCGGCAGAATTCCCCGGGCATCGCCCAAATTTATCCGTATCTTATGAGGTTTTTTCAAAAGTCGGAAGACTTTTGAAAAAACTACCAAAACTTGCGGCATTTGCACACGGTTTTGTAGAAACCGGAGCAAATGCGAGCCAATTTCAAAAGTAACCGACTTTTAAAATTGGCTCTATCACTATCTATATATAGCAATTTATCGAAACAGCATATATACTTCGGAACCGCAAGAATCAAAACTACCATTTGTCCTGCACAAGGAGCGATCCCAATGGGCGAGAAAAAAAGAATACTCATCCTCGGCGGCGGTTACGGCGGCGTCAAGGCAGGAAAGATCCTGGAAAAACATTTCAGGAATCGGGACGAGGTGGAGATTACCCTTGTCGACATGAGGCCTTTCCACACCCTGATGACCGAGCTGCACGAAGTCGCGGGCTGGCGCACCGAGCCCGAATCGGTTCAGGTGAGTTTCAGGAAGATATTCGGAGCCACAAAGGTCAATTGTGTCCTGGACAGGATCACCAAAGTCGACTTCGAAGCCAAAAAAGCCTACGGCCAGTCCCGTGAATACGATTTCGACAGCATCATCGTCGGTGTCGGCGCCGAACCCGAGTACTTCGGCATTCCCGGCGTGCAGGAAAATTCCTTCTCGCTCTGGTCCTTCGAAGATGCGATGAAAATCCGCAACCACATGGATGACATCTTCTACGAGGCGGCCAAGGAAACCGATGCGGCCAAACGGCGCAGGATGCTCACCTTCGTGGTGGCGGGCGCCGGCTTCACCGGTATCGAAATGATCGGCGAGCTCCTCGAGTACCGGGACGTGATGTGCAAGAAGCATTACCTCGATCCGAAGGAATGCCGCGTCATCAACATCGAAGCCCTGCCCTCGATCCTCCCCATCCTCGAGGAGTCCCTGCGCGCGAAAGCCGAAGCCTACCTCAAGAAAAAGGGCTGCGAGATCATGCTCGGCCAGGCCATCATCGGCGCCGAACCCGGCAAAGTTCTTCTGAAATCGGGCGCCATCGTCGAAACCGACACCTTCATCTGGACCTGCGGCGTCAAGGGTTCCAGCTTCGCGGGCTCCCTCCCCCTCCCCATGGGCAGGCGCAACAGGATCGAATGCGACGACGAACTGAAGTCGACCAAGTATCCTTTCGTCTATGTCGTGGGCGACAACGCCGGGCTCATGCTCGACGGCAAGCCGATGGCCCAGATCGTCGAGTCCGCGCATTTCAGCGCCGAAACCGCGGCCAAGAATATCATCACCGATATCGACGGCGGCGAGCGCCACAAATTCCACCCCAACTATCACGGCTTCATGGTCTCGCTGGGCGGACGCTACGGCGTCGCCAATGCGATGGGCATCAAGTCCTCGGGCTTTATCGCGATGTTCATGAAGCATTTCATCAACATCTTCTATCTGTTCACCATCGCGGGATTCAACCAGGCCTGGGAATATTTCAAGCATGAAGTCCTGGACATGAAGAACGGCCGTTCGATCGTGGGCAACCTGTTCGCCTACAAGGTCCGCGGCTACTGGCCCCTGCTCCTGCGCATGTGGCTCGGCCTTTCATGGCTTTTCGAAGGCATCAACAAAATCGGCGAGGGCTGGTTCGCCTTCGCGTCCGGCTCCAAGTCGTCCTGGCTCTTCTCCCCCGGCGTCGTGCAGAGAGGCGTAAAAGTGGTCGAAACCACTTCCGCCGCCTCCGCCGCATGGGAAGGCGCGGCCGAAACCACCGCGACCACCATCGCCGTCGCCGCCACTTCCGCGGCTTCCGCAGTCGCCGTTCCCGATGCGGCTGCCGCCGTCGGTCAGGCCGGAGATGTCGCAGTCCAGACCTTCCACAAAGTCTGGGATCTCACGAAACCCATCATCGACCCGAATTCCGGTTTCGCGACCTGGTTCCGCACTGTCTTCATGGACGGCATTTTTGCCTACATTTCCTTCCCGGTCATGCAGGTCATGGTCGTCGTCATGGAAATGGGGATAGGCCTCATGCTCATCGGCGGCTGCTTCACCTGGTGGGCCGCAGTCATCAGCATCGGCATGGTCATGCTGTTCACCTTCAACGGCATGTTCGCATGGGACCAGCTCTGGTTCCTGTTTGCGGCCATCGTGATGATGGGCGGCGCAGGACGCGCGTTCGGCATGGACAACTGGATCGTTCCCTTCTTCAAGAAATGGTGGAACGGCACGAAGTATGCCCGCAGGCACCACTTCTACGGGGACGACCCCACGAAGTGATCTTCCCGGCCTTTTAAAGGTGCGGCGCCCCCGCGGAATCGCGGGGGCGCCGTCATGATAGGCAGTCATTATCCGGTTCCAGGCGTGCCCGACGCATGGAACCCGTACCGCGGAGAAGCGCATGACCGATTTCTGGAAGGATTCGCCCAGGCTCGAAGCCCGGATCGCCGGCGTCGAATCCATCATCGTCGACACCCTGCGCGACCCTTCGTACCCGCTCGCCGGAGAGACCGCCGAAATGGTCCTGTCGGGCGGCAAGATGCTTCGCCCCGCCCTCATCCTCATAGGCGCCGGATTCGGCAAAACCGAAGGCCGGGCGGAGGAAACCGAGCGCATCATGCGGATCGCCGCCGCCATCGAGCTTCTCCATTCGGCCACGCTGATCCATGACGATGTGCTCGACAACGCCGATACCAGGCGCGGTACTCGCACTCTGCATACTCGGTTCGGTGTTGTCGATGCGATACTGGCCGGGGACTGGCTTTTTTCGAGCTGTTTCCGTCTCATCTCCGAGAACGCCGACAAGAAATCGGCACAAGTGCTTTCGCGTCTGGTGGGGACGATCTGTTCGGCCGAAATCCGCCAGGATCTCGGAAAATTCGCCTTTTCAACCACCGCGCGCGACTATATGCGGACAATCGCCGGCAAGACGGCGGCACTCTTTTCGCTGTCCCTTTATGTGGGCGCGTCGGAGACCAGGACTTCCCACAGCCGTACCCAGTCCCTGCGCCGGGCCGGCTACGATCTGGGAATGGCGTTCCAGGTCATCGACGACATACTCGATTACGAATCGAGCGCAGGCGTCATGGGCAAGCCGGTCGGAAACGATCTCAAGGAAGGACTGGCGACGCTTCCCCTGATCTATGCCATGGAAAAAGACCGGGAAAACATCGTTCCCCTGCTTGCCGTACGTCCCCTGGACGACGATAGCGTCGCCGCAGTCATCTCGCGTGTCGAAGTTTCGGGCGGTCTCGCCCGTGCCCGCGACACCGCCGCCCGGTTCACCGGCCGCGCACGCCGTGAAATCGCCCACCTTC
>JBDKUJ010000105.1:0-3560 GCA_039679665.1 Rectinema sp.
CTTCCATGACGCCGCCCGTCGCGCCGAAAATCGCGCCCGCGCCCGTGTAGGGCCCAAGCGGACTGTCCGGTTCCGATTCGGGAAGATTCAACAGATCGATGCCGGCCTGCTTGATCATGCGCGCGAGCTCGCGCGTCGTGATGGAAAGATCCACATCCTGATAGCCCGAGGAGTACATCGTCTTGTCGCGCTTGGTCTCGAACTTCTTGGCCGTGCAGGGCATGACCGACACGGAGAAAATCTTGGCCGGATCAACCTTGGCCTGTTCGGCCCAATACGTCTTGATCATGGCGCCCATCATCTGCTGCGGGCTCTTGGCCGTGGAGAAGTTCGGAATCATGTCGTTGTAATACTTCTCCATGTAATCGACCCAGGCCGGGCAGCAGGAAGTAATCAATGGCATGAAACCTTCGGACGTAGCCTCGCCCAGCCTGCCTACGGCGGCGGTAAAGCGCTTCACGAATTCGGTGCCTTCCTCCATGATGGTAAGGTCGGCGGCGAAGTTCGTGTCGAACACCACATCGAAGCCCAAGCGCCTCAGGGCGGTATAGAGCTTGCCGGTGAGGTCGGTACCCGGGGGCAATCCGAAATCCTCTCCGATGGCCACGCGGACCGCGGGAGCGATCTGCACGACGCAGGTCTTGGATTCCTCGCCTTCTTTCATGAGCGCTTCCCATACCTGGGCGGTCTGGTCGTTTTCATAGATGGCGCCGACGGGACAGTGCGCGGCGCACTGGCCGCACTTGATGCAGGGGCTTTCGCCGAGCTTGACGTCGGCGGCGGGCGCGATGCGCGTGGATTCGCCGCGCCCCAAGAATTCGATCGCCCAGACGTTCTGCATCTGCTGGCATACCGAGACGCAACGGCCGCACCGTACGCATTTTTCCGGATTCAGGATGACGGTACCCGTCGAGTCATCGACGGGAAGGTCGCGCAGCCGCTTGGGAAAAGGCTGGTTCCGGATGCCGAATTCCTGCGCCAGTGTCTGCAGCTCGCAGGACTGGTTGCGCGGACAGGAGAGACAGTCGTCGGGGTGCGTGGAAAGAATGAGTTCGATCACCGTGCGGCGGGTAGCCACGATTTCGGGATCGTGCGTGATGACGCTCATGCCTTCGGCGATGGGCGTACAGCAGGCGCGCAGCATTTTGGCGCTGCCCGCGACCTTGACCACACAGATGCCGCAGGCGGCCCAGGCCGTAAGGTCGGGGTTGTAGCAGAGCGTGGGTATCTTGACGTCCACCTTGCGCGCCGCATCGAGTATCGTGGTGCCTTCGGCGACCTGCACCGGAATTCCATTTATCTTCGCGTTGATCATGACCTTGAGTCTCCCTCGCCTACCGCTTGATGACGGCGCCGAACCTGCACGCCGCGAAGCACTCGCCGCATTTGATGCAGCGCGCCTTGTCGATGACATGAGGCTGCTTCTTCTCGCCCGCGATGCAGGGCACGGGGCAGCGCCTGGCGCAGAGCCCGCAGCCGATGCACTTGACCGGATCGATCTCGTAGACTACGAGATCCTTGCATTTCCCCGCCCTGCATTTGTGGTCGCGGATATGCTCGAGGTACTCCTCGCGGAAATGCCTGATGGTGGAGAGGGTCGGGTTGGCCGCCGATCCGCCCAGGAGACAGAGCGAAGCCTTGGTCATCGCCTTGCCTATTTTCTCCAGGCTCGCCAGATCGGATTCCTCGCCCTTGCCCTTGGAAATCTTGTCCAGGATGGAGTGCATCTGATTGGTGCCGATGCGGCAGGGAGCGCACTTTCCGCAGGACTCGTCGACGCAGAAGTACATGTAGAACTTGGACACGTCGACGACGCAGTCGTCCTCGTCCATGACGATCATGCCGCCCGAGCCCATCATGGAGCCGAGCGCGGTAAG
Source organism: Rectinema sp. (assembly GCA_039679665.1). Classification (GTDB taxonomy): domain Bacteria; phylum Spirochaetota; class Spirochaetia; order Treponematales; family Rectinemataceae; genus JBDKUJ01. The sequence goes on from JBDKUJ010000105.1 coordinate 1,878, forward strand.
GCTTTCGTAGGAAATGGGCGAATCGAGGTCCTTTTCGGTGATGATGCCGCCCGACGGACCTCCGGTCTGCACGCCCTTGAATTTCTTGCCGTTCCTGATGCCGCCGCCGATGTCGAAAATGATTTCGCGCAGGGTGGTGCCCATCGGGATTTCGACGAGACCCGAATTGTTGATCTTGCCGGTGAGGGCGAAAACCTTGGTGCCTTTGGATTTTTCCGTACCGATAGAGGCGAACCATGCGGATCCCTTGGTCAGGACGACAGGTACGTTGGCCAGGGTTTCGACATTGTTGATGATCGTCGGCTTGCCCCAGAGCCCCTTTTGCGCGGGGAAGGGCGGTTTGGGCACGGGCATGCCGCGCTTGCCTTCGATCGACTGGAGCAGGGCCGTTTCCTCGCCGCACACGAACGCGCCGGCGCCGAGGCGGATTTCGATGTCGAAATTAAAGCCCGAGCCGAGGATGTCCTCGCCCAGAAGGCCCATATCCTTGGCCTGCTTGATGGCGATGCGCAAGCGCTCGATCGCGAGCGGATACTCGGCGCGGATGTAGATGAAGCCCTTGTCGGAGCCGATCACCTTTCCGCAGATGGTCATGGCTTCGAGGATGGAATGGGGATCGCCTTCGATGGTGGACCGGTCCATGTAGGCACCGGGATCGCCTTCATCGGCGTTGCAGACCACATATTTCTGGTCGCCGGGGGCGTTCCGGGCCGCATCCCACTTGATGCCGGTGGGGAATCCGGCGCCGCCGCGACCGCGCAAGCCGGAAGCTTTCATTTCGGCGATCACTTCGTCCGGAGTCATGGAGAACAACACTTTTTCGAGGGCGATGTAGCCGTCGCGTGCGATGTATTCGTCGATGCTTTCGGGGTTGATGACGCCGCAATTGCGCAGGACGATGCGGAACTGTTTCTGGTAGAACTCGATATCGTCGATTTTTACGTTGGTCGCCGACTTCGCTTCTTTTTTATAGAGGAGGCGGGTGACTTCGCGGCCCTTCACCACCTGTTCGGCGATGATTTCCTCGGCGTCCTCGGGCTTGACTTCAACGTAGAACGACTCGCTGGGCAGCACCTTGACGATGGGGCCCTTTTCGCAGAAGCCGAAGCAGCCGGTCTTGACGATCTGGACATCGTTCCTGACGCCATGCGCTTCGGCGGCCTTGATCAGATTCTTGTAGATTTCGTCGCTCTTGGAGGATACGCAGCCGGATCCCCCGCAGACTAGAATGTAATTCTTGCAGGCCATGTCTTTCTCCGCCTCACTTCTTCACGATATCGGCCGCGGGGCGGTCGTAGATGTGATCCTCGAGGAGGGCGCCGCCGACCAGGTGCTTGCGTACCAGTTCCTCGGCGGTGTCCGCCGTCATTTTTCCATAAATTACCGTGGGCATTCCGGGAACGACGACTTCGACCGTAGGTTCGACATAGCAAAGTCCCATGCATCCCGTCTGACGGATGATCACTTTGTCGCCCATGCTCTGTCGGGCGAGGGCTTCGACGATGGCATCGAAGGTCTGTTTTGCGCCTGCGGCGATACCGCAAGTCCCCATTCCGACGATGATCTGGATGTCCTTGCCCTCCACGTCGCGTCGGGAAATGTCCTGCCGCTTCTCCTCACGGAGTGCGCGGAGCTGATCGAGGGTCATCCTGGCCATAGGTCTTTCTCCTTTTCCTTCCAGCG
>JBDKUJ010000106.1:0-1592 GCA_039679665.1 Rectinema sp.
TTTCCATGGGAACGATCGCCGCGCGAAAAGCGGCTTCCATAATCGGCAACGTCCAGTCCGTGCTGGCCATGGAACTGACGGCCGCCTGCCAGGCGCTCGACCTGCGCGCCGCACAGATGGGAGGAATCCCGGCCATCGAGCTTCTTTCGCCGACGACGCGCGAAGCCTACCTGCTCCTGCGTTCGGCGGTGTCGCCGCTTTCCGGAGACCGGGTGATGTATCCGGACCTCGACGCGGCCAGAATTCTGGTGGCCGACGGATCGATCGCGCAGTGCATCACTGAACCCGCCTGAGCGCCTGTCCCGGGCAGGGCACAGCCGCGGGAAACGGAATGCCCGCCCCGTATAAAGCGGGACGCGCAGCCCGATAAGGCGCACCCCGATAAGGTGCGACCGGTCTAGCCCCAAAGCCCCCGGGAATAGTATCCTTCACGCGACATATCACCCCACGGAGGCATACATGTCCGTGAAGCGCGATTTCGGACTCCGCCTGGACCGCCAGTCACCCCAGGAACGGGGGCGACTCATCTCGTACATCAACATAAAACTCGCCAGCATGGGACTGCCCGTCTACTCGAGAGACGGCACCGCGTTCGTCGAACTGGCGTCCGACATGCTCGAAAACTTCAGACAGAAAGACCGGCTTCTATCGAATTACCTGCCGCCGGCCGACAGTCGCATCCAGGATTTCCTGGACGACTACCTCGGCGACCTTGGTCTTGCCCGGACCCCCCGACTGCCCTCATCGACCCTTGTCCTCGACCGTTACGGCATGGCGCGGGAGCTTTCCCTGCCGCCGGATGGCCAGAAGCACGTGTCGCCCTCCCTCACCTCGTATCGGGTGAGGAACGGGGTCCTGCACAACCCCGCTTCCGACAGACGCACCACCGAAGGCGTCTTCCATGTCGTCGAAGACGGACTGCCCGTCCCCCCCGACAAGAAAGCCGTGCCCCGATCCGTTTTCGCACGCCTCCTTGAAGCGGCCGTAAATCCGCCGCCCGAACTCACCGAATTGCCGTTCACCGCCTCGGAAAACCGCAAGGCGCACTGCTTCCTCTCCGTCCTGCTCAGACCCACCGTTCGCCCCGAAATACCGGGCTTCTGCGAAGAGCGGTCGATGGAAGTGCGCTTCTTCGCCCCCGGATCCCTTGCCGCGAGCCTCGACTTTGTGGAAAGCATTTTCGGAAACTCCGGCGATCCCTATATCGCCGAGAACGACGCAGCCCTCGACCCTCTGCGCTGGACCGGCACTACGGGCTGCATCATCCTCGCCACCCACCTTGTAACGCTCACCAAGAAGGAACTCGGCCTGCCACATTGGGACAAGGCGACGGAACGCCAGAGGCTCGACGGCATGTGCTGGAAAGAGCCCGGCGAAAAATACAACGACGGTAAAGCCTTCAAAATCTGCGCGCGCGATGAGCGCGGCGTGATCGTCTCGATCATCGCGGACAACTATTTCGGCTATTCCAAGAAGGAGATCAAGGCGCAGATCTCGTATTCGGCCAACCTCCTCGGCCTGGCCGAAGAAGAGCACGCAGGCGGCGCTCTCGTCTTCCCCTCCTACAACCACGGCACGCGCTTCCTGCCCGA
>JBDKUJ010000107.1:0-1932 GCA_039679665.1 Rectinema sp.
GGGCACGAAACCGCGCTGTACCTGCACGATGAAGTCAGCGTGGAGCTGATCGGTTGCCCGATACATGTGCGCAAGCCATTTTTCCGTTTCGTGGACAAGGTGAAGCCGGCGAACAAAAAGGTTATCGTCACCGACTCTCTCGTGGGTACGGGAATGCCTGAAGGTTCCGTCATTACCTACAGGGACGGCCGCAAGGTATACGCGGACAACGGCGTGCTGCGGATGATCGACGAAGACCCGAAGGTGAACGGAAATCTCACAGGCAGTGCCGCTACCATCGATCTGGCGCTCAAGAGGCTCATGGAATACGCCGGCCTTCCCGTGGAAGAAGCCGTACGCTGGTGCAGCCTTAATCCCGCGACGACACTCGGCATCGAGCATGAAACCGGTTCGATCGCCGTGGGCAAGTGGGCGGATCTCGTTCTGCTGGACAAAAACTTACGTGTGCAGGCTACGATGGTAAAGGGAACGATGCTCCATCAGGCGCCCGGAGCTCCGGGCGCGCCCGAAAACCCATGACACCAAGGGAGAATATGCTCCGGGCGATACGCTTCGAAACGCCCGATTACATCCCTGTGAGATATCACGTCAACGACGCGTGCTGGCATGCCTATCCTCAGGACATGCTTTGCGAGCTCATGGAAGGGCATCCGTTCCTCTTCCCCGGATTCACGCGCCCTTCACTGCCCTACGTGCCGGACTACGCGGCGACAGCGCGCAGGGACAGCCCTTTCATGGACGATTGGGGCTGCCTCTGGCGCACTGCGGAAGACGGTATTACCGGCGTGGTCACCAGGCACCCCCTTTCGGACTGGAAGGACTTCGAATCATACCAGGCGCCCGATCCGGAAACATGTTCGGGCATAGGACATTTCGACTGGAAGGACGAAGCCGCGCGCCTGGAAGGGGAAAAAGCGGCGGGACGCCCGGCCATGGGAAGCCTGCGGCATGGGCATACCTTCCTGCAGTTGTGCGACATACGCGGTTACGAAAACCTGCTGTTCGACATGGTCGACGGCGAAGCGCGGCTGGACCGGCTCATCGCCATGATCGAGGAATTCAATCTCGGAATCGTGCGGCGCTATCTCGCCCTGGACATAGATATCATGGCGTATCCGGAAGACCTCGGTATGCAAAAAGGGCCTATGCTTTCGCCGGACATGTTCGCGAACTACATCCTGCCGAGCTATTCGAGACTCATGGAACCCGCCCGCGCGAAAGGCGTGCCGGTTCATATGCACTCGGACGGAGACATCAGGGAGCTGGCCGACCTTCTCGTGTCGGGAGGCGTGGACCTCATAAACCTGCAGGACCTCGTTAACGGAATCGACTGGATCGCCGGCCGCTTCGCCGGCAAGACTTGCATAGAACTGGATGTCGACCGTCAATCGGTTACCGCCTCGGGCAGTCCGCGTGACATCGACGCGCTGATCGACCTCGAGACCGGAACCTTGGGCAGGAAAGAAGGGGGCCTCATGATGGTCTTCGGACTCTATCCCGGCACCCCGAGCGAAAATGTCGAAGCGACCATGGATGCGATGGAGCGATATGCCTTCCGCTTTTCCTGACCGGCTCCCGGGCTCGCGATCAGCGCAGGATCTTTCCGCCCCACGACACGCCGTTCGCGCGGAGGGCTTCGAGCGTCCGCCGTTCGTGCTCTTCCCGGATGCGCCTCTCGGAAGGATCAAGCCTGTCTTCCGCCGCGCATACGGTAAGGGCCTTCCCCGCAAACGCTATCCCGAACAGGAATTCCGCGCGCGGAACGTGATAGCTGGACGTAACGATGACTATCTCGCCCGCCGCCGAACCCGCAAGGGCTTTCGCGGAGAGAAATGCGTCCTCGACAGTGTTGGAGCTTTCGACGCAGGGAAGTATCCTGTCCGGCGGAATTCCCCTGGCCAGCAGATATTCGCGCGCATAGGCGGCATGCGG
>JBDKUJ010000108.1:0-2297 GCA_039679665.1 Rectinema sp.
AAAGCGCGCTCGTGCCGATGCGCCGAACAGGCGATGCCGACAGCGAATGGAAGATTCGCCGCATGACGCGACAGCCTGATCGCCCGGGCCTCCGACGCCATGTGCGCTCCCCCCCATTGCGCGCCGAGGCCCGATCCGGCGGCTGCGCAAAGCATTTCCGCCTCCCAAGCCTCATCGCGCAAGGGGCAGCCGTCGGCTTCGGCGCTGCGCGGCAGTCGGTCGAGCAAACCGAACACGGCGAGTTCGAGGGCGTAAAGAGCTTGCGAAGGGGTCGCCCCCCCCAGAACCGCCGCGATGGTGTAGGGAGGGCAGCCTGAAGTCCCCAGCGCTTCGATCCTCGTCCGAAGCAGGCGCCCGAAAGATTCCTGATTGAGCGAAGCCGGCGACTCCATGCTCAGTGAAGTCCTGCTTGTGGAGCCGCCACCCTTGGCGGCAAACAGAAACCGGTAGGAGTCGCCCGGCACGGACCGGATGTCGATCGCCGCGGGCAGATTATCGCGGGTGTTCCGTTCGGAGAGCATATCGAGGGGAGCCAGTTGCGAAAACCGGAGTCTGTGTTTCGACCAGGCATGCGCCGTACCCATGGCTATGGCGGCTTCATCGTCCTCGCCTTCCGCGCTCAAGAATCCGCCGCCTTTCCATCCGTACACAACGGCCGTACCGGTGTCCTGGCAGATCGGCAGGAAGCCCTCCGCCGCGATCGCCGCATTCCTGAGAAGACTCACCGCCACAAAGCGTTCGGCCTCCTGAGCGTTTTCGTCGGCGGCGATCGCGGCGAAAGCCCTGGCCTGCGATTCGGGCATCCGGAAAGCTATCTCGGAAAAAGCGGTTTCGGCGAGCGCTTCGAGACTTCCGCGGGCGGGAACAAGAAGCCCCGCACTGGTCTTCGACGGAGCTTCGATATCCAGCCTGCGATATTCCCCGGGCGCGCCAAAATCCAGTCTGTCGATGAAACCGGCTTGCGCCATTTCATCCCTCCTTTTCGGCGGGACCGGAACTCCCCATGGGGGAGGTATCCACTTTTCGGGCCCTGCCCGGCAGTCTGAACAGGATACGTCTCAGACTGATCGCCCGGACGGGACAGATTTCATGGCAACAATAGCACAAAATGCATGCCGAGTCGTCAATCCGTATCTGGTGCTTGCCGGCGGCGTTTTTCGAAAGGGCGAGCGCATGGGCGGGACAGATGCGTACGCAACCCGAGCAGCCGGCGCAGCGATTCGGGTCGAAGCTGGGCCTCGATGTGCTTATCTGCCCTATCAGACTCCGCGCGGATGCGGGGAGCTTGCCCATGAACGTCGTCTTGTCGCCGAAGGCGGGGATGAGATCGAAATCATCGACTCTGACCGAATCGGGGCTGAGGGGGCCGACGGCGATGCCCGGCGAGGCGACGTTCCGGCCAGTCCGCCCGAGCGCTTCGGCGAGATAGGGAATCGAAACCGCCTCGTAGCCGATTATCCCGGCTGCGATCCAGTCCAGCGCGGCGACATCTTTCGAGGCCAGCACGAGGCCGAGCTTTCGCGGCGTGCCCGATCCCGGCCCTTCGCCTTCCATCGCCACAATCGCGTCCATTATGGTAAAAACGGGCCCGACGGCTCCCGCCAGATCGACGAGCATGGTGCCGAAACGTTTCTTGTCGGGGAAACGCAGATGCATGCCGCTTTTCGCGGTTCCGGGAAGCAGGCCGAACAGATTTTTCACCGCTCCCGTGTACCGCATGAGCCTGTGCGTTTTGAGCTTGGGGAGATTGAGGACCAGATCGCATTCGTCCAATACGGAGGCCATGGCGAAGCGTTGTACCGCGACGCCCTGAAGATTGGTTCTGGGGTTCCCGGCCTTGAAATCGGCCCACGCGACACCTTCGCGCTTCGCGGCGGCCAGAAAGCCCGCAGTCGCCGCCGCCAGGGTCGACCTCTGCCACGCGGGAGAATCGCCTACGAGGATGCGCGCCGCGCCTTTTCGTTTCAGCAGCCGGATCGCCGCCGCCACGAACTCGGGGTGGGTTGTAACCGCTTTTTCGGGTGGAGACGCATTGAGCAGGTTCGGTTTGACGAGCACAGTCAAGCCTTCGACATCGGGGAAGCCGGCCGCGAGCGCGGCCTTTTCCATGACTGAATCCAGGACGTCCGGATCGTATGCGTCGCACGGAAAAAGTGATACGTCATGGCCCATGTCGCTGTATCCTCCCTGTCTTCCGACCGCCATCCTGCCTGAAACGACCGAGTCTGTACAGCGGATGCGTCGTTTCGCCGCCGATCCCGCCCGCCGGGGCTTCCCCTTCCGGGCTTGCGCGGATG
>JBDKUJ010000109.1:0-2157 GCA_039679665.1 Rectinema sp.
ACCTGATCGCTTTCGTGCTGTTCGGGGTTTCCGCGCTCTGCCTTGGCATCGACACGCTCACCGACATCTATATGCACGGTGCGGTTTCCTTGTCCTGGTCGCCGATTTGCGCCCTGGCACTGGTACCCATAGCCATTTTTCTGCTTTATCTACACTTTCGGGTGATCCACAGCACGAATCTCAGGCGTATGTTCAAACTTTGAACATACATTTTCCCGGCTGCGCTTTGCCTGCGCGAGGGTCGATGGATACAGTCTCGCCGGCCGCTTTTCGTTCCTGAATCTTCCAGTCTATTGACATATTTTGCGATCCCATGTAAATTCGTCTCATCACGTCGCAGGGTAGAGCAGTTGGCAGCTCGTCGGGCTCATAACCCGGAGGTCACAGGTTCGAGTCCTGTCCCTGCTAAAGATCAAGCCGATTTCCGAAAGGGAATCGGCTTTTTTGTTTTTATTCAAAGGGACCGGCGAAACGGCGGCCCTCAGGCTTACGGGGGCGACCTCGACATTCGCCCTTCTGCAAACGATACTTTTCTTGGGGGGAAAATCCGCAGTGTTACAGGACCCGATATCCCTGGAGGATCTGCCAGACAGGGCGGACGAGTTGGGAACGGCGGCCGCCGACATCCTCTTTCGGCGCAACCCCGATTTGGGAGCTGCAAGCGATCCCGGGCTCAGGCGGTTTTCTGTTCTGGACCTGGCGCACCATGCCCGATACATAGGATCGGCCTGTCTCCTCGACGACGAAGCGGCTTTGCGCGATTACCTGAAATGGCTCGTCGTCCTTTTCGAAACGAAACATTTCGAAACCGAAGCCCTGGGCCGCGCCCTGTCCTGCTTGGGCGAGGCGGCAGGGATTCTCATGTCCGCCGCCGATGCCGCGCGATTCGGAGCCTGGATTTCCAGGGCCACGGCCCTTTGGCCCGAATTGATCCATGCACCGGGCCGATATGCCTTAAGCGATGCGCAGGAGAATGAAAACGTGATTCCCTTCGTGACGGCCTTGCTCGATGGCCGCAGGGACATCGCGAAATCGCTGGTGGATTCCCTCGTCTCGGAAGGCGGACGCATTCAGGATCTCTTCGTCGATCTGTTCGGGCCGGCGCAGTACGAAATAGGCCGCCTCTGGCATCATGACCGGATTTCGGTGGCACAGGAGCACTTCGCCACCGCAGCTGCACAGTACATAATTTCGACTCTATACCCCGTCCTTTTTTCCCGACCGCCTTCCGGGGATAAAACTATAATCGCAGCCTGCGCCCAGGGTGAATTGCATGAACTCGGAATACGCATGGTGGCCGACTGCTTCCAGGCCGAGGGCTGGGACAGCGCTATTTTGGGTGCGAATCTGCCGGTCTCGGCGCTCGTTTCCGAAACGCAGAGGCGCGAACCCGATATCGTCGCCCTGTCCGCCACATTGCCCGTCAATGTCCGCTGGATCGTTCGCGCGGTTGCGTCCCTGAAAGCGCTCGGAACCCGGCGGCCCCGAATCATCGTGGGCGGCATGCCTTTCCTCGTATCGCCCGAACTTTGGCGGAAGGTCGGAGCGGACGCCTGGGCGGCTGATTGCATCGGGGCGGTAGCCGTAGGTGAGCGGCTTTTGGCCTGAGGAGACGGCGGATATGGAAACGGACGCGCTCTTCGAAGAATTCTCCCGTATGAACAACGAACTCGTGAATGCCCGGCGTGAACTCGAGCGCTTGAACATGCGCCTGAAAGAAAAAGAAGGCTTCCTGAAACGCATCCTGGAACTCACACCCGATACAGTGTATGTCCTGGAGTACCCCCGCGGGAATCCGCTCTTTTCCAACCGGATCATGGAGCCTTTCTTCGATTCCGGGATGGAGGCGGAAGCTCTCGACCTCTGGAAACGGCATCTGGAGGCGTTAAAGACCGCCGCCGACGGGGATATCCTCGACTGCGAGTTCCAGGTATCCCGCAGCCCGGGCGATCGGCGCTGGATCATGGTCAGGGACACCGTATTCGACAGAAAACCCGATGGCGAACCGAAGCGGATTGTCGGCGTCGCGGAAGACGTGACCGACAGGAAGGGCAGGGAAAGGGCGCTTCTGAGCGCGTCCCTGGAGGATCCCCTCACCGGAGTCCTGAACCGCCGGGGCTTCATGAAGTCGGCATCTCTTGTGTTGCATGAAGCCGC
>JBDKUJ010000110.1:0-2107 GCA_039679665.1 Rectinema sp.
TCTTTTTCCGAAAACACGCGCGCCACCAGACCAGTATCTTTACGTACGCGGATCGCTTTTCCGTCGAGCGACGCGATACCGGCCGCTTCCTGGCCGCGATGCTGCAGTGCGAACAATCCGTAGAACGCCGCACGCGCCGCATCGCCTGAAACCGTCGCAACGGCGATTACACCGCACTCCTCGGCCGGCTTGTCCTCGTCGGACCTGTCGAAGGGATCCATCAACATTCCTTTCCCGGGACTGCATTCCCATCGCCGTTAAATCTCTCGCCGCGAAGCGACGTATCGTCGGCCTCGATTTTCTCGACCTGTCCCTTTTTCCATGCAGCGACCCGCCTCCGGATTTCCGGATCGGCGACTCCAAGAATCTTGGCGGCCGCGAGCGCCGCGTTGGCGGGATCCAGCACGAGCATCGGCGCTACGCCCGAAGGCATGCGCAACGAGGAAAACACGTCGGCGCCGGAAAAGGCATCCGAAGGCGGCGGGCAGGCGATCACCGGGACGGAAACCGCGGCGTCCGCGAAGCCGGAGAGCGCATTGGAGCGCCCGGCCACCGTGATGATGACTTTGGGTCTTGGATCGCGCTCCCAGGATTCCAAAATTTCGAGCAGCGCGAGCGGTGTCTTGTGCGCCGAGGAAATCCGCATTTCCACATCGAGACCGAAGCCGCGCGCCGCGGCGGCGATTCTGTCCGCATGGCTCCTGTCGGATGCGGAACCCATTACGATGGCGACTAACGCGTTCACGATTTGACTCCGAAACGGGCCAGAAGCGCCGTTATTCTCGGACCGGCCGGATACCCGGCGGGCACGAATTCGCGTCCGGTCAATTTCTCGTAGCTCGTCTGATATAGGACCGACGTGTCGATCCATACCGACTCAGGCAGTTTCGGCGCCTCGCCGTCGCCCCGGTATCCCCGGGCGGCGTATTCGATCCTGACATATTCCTTGTCGAACGATTCCGGTTCCGTTCCCGTTTCGAATCGCGCATCGTACGTGCCGGCTTTCCAGAATCGCGAAGAATCCGGCGTGTGGACTTCGTCGATCAGAAGCAGGTTCCCGTCTCGATCGACGCCGAATTCATACTTCGTGTCGACGAGAATCAGTCCGGCACGGGTCGCTCTTTCGACTCCCCTCGCATAGAGCGCGTGCGAAGCTTCCATGACCCGCTTCCAGAGACCTTCCTCGACCAATCCCTTCGATACCACTTCGTCGCATGTGAGCCGTTCGTCATGCCCCGTCGGCCCACCCTTCGTCGTCGGGGTGATGACCGCTTCGGGCAGACGCTGATTTTTCCGCAAGCCTCCGGAGAAACGATATCCGTAAATTTCCCTTTCCCCGAGCGAATAGCGGTGCCACAACGCAGTCGAAGTCACCCCCGTGATGTAACCCCTCACGATCACTTCGACGGGAAGCGGAGCGGCGGGACGCAGCAGCGAAACATTGGGATCGGGTGCGGACACGAAATGATTCGGAACAATATCCTTCGTCTCCTCGAACCACCATGCGGACAGCTGATTGAGCACCTGCCCTTTCCATGGAACAGAGGCCAGGATTCTGTCGAATGCGGAAAGCCGGTCGGTCGTCGCCATGAACAGATGACCGTCGGGAAGGGAATACCATTCCCTGACCTTGCCGGAATGCCGGCCGCGTTCGGGCAATCCGCTCCCGTCGAAGGCCGAACCGAGAGAATTTCCGATCCTTTTCCTGTCCACCATCAAGCTCCTCCTTTCACCGCTGTGCGGCGCAGCCGACGCCGTTCCTGAAAATTTCAAGACCGACGCCGGAACGGCCGCCCGCATATGCTCTGACGCCGGAACCGGCAAGTACATTGTTTTCCGGATGAGGCATGAGTCCCAGAACGTTACCTTTTGAATTGCAGATTCCCGCCGTATCGCACCATGAACCGTTCGGATTCCATGGCCAAAGACCGTTCGCAGGCGAACCTTCCGGCCTCGCATAACGCAAAGCCACGAGACCCGCCGCTTCGATGGCGGTTCCCGCTTCGGCTGACGCGATCTGGAATCGCCCTTCTCCGTGAGCGACGGGGCAGACGACGAGTTCGTCGATGCCGTGAGTCCAGATGCAGGGACTTTTCTCGGCGCGAAG
>JBDKUJ010000111.1:0-2356 GCA_039679665.1 Rectinema sp.
AGCCGTTACCGAAAGGAAGCCACGGGCAACCTCGACGAAGTGCAGGTGCGAGACTCGGTCCACTCGTTCGAAAGCTACAAAAACCTGGAAGAGCGGCGAATCGAAGTCATCAAAGGCATCGCGGCGCTCGGCAAGCTCGACGAAACCCTTTACGCCAACATAAAGAAAGCGGCGACATTGGCCGAAATCGAAGACCTCTGGGCTCCCTACAAAAAGAAAAAAAAGACGCGCGGCATGCTCGCCCAGGAAAAAGGGCTCAGTCCCCTGGCCGAAATCATGCTCGCCCAAGCGAAGGACGAAGTGGACGCGGCTGCGCCCGGCTTCGTGCGCGCGGACGTCGAACACCCCGAACTTTCGGTCGCGAGCGCATCCGAGGCGATCGAAGGCGCCAAGGACATCGTCGCGGAGCGCCTGTCGCAGAACGCCGAAATGCGCGCCCTCGTGAAGGATTTCTATCACAAGACCGGAAGGCTCTCCACGAAGGGCGTAGGCGGCGACGAAAAGCGCGAAACCTCGACCTATCAGATGTATTGGGAGTATTCCGAACCCCTTTCGACCCTCAAGAGCCACCGCGTTCTGGCCGTCAACCGCGGCGAACGGGAGGGCGAACTCGAAGTCAAAATCGAGGTGGACGAAGACGGCGCGCTCGAGCGGATCGCCGAAAAAGCGTGGATCCACAACGACTACCATAAAGAAGCCCTCGCCGAAGGCCTTTCGCGTCTCCTGTCGCCGGCGGTCCTACGCGAAATCCGCACCGACGCGACCGAATACTCCGAAACGCACGCCATCGACGTGTTCTCCGAAAACCTCAAGAACCTCCTCCTGCAGCCTCCCCTGCGCGGTTCGCGCGTCCTTGGAATGGACCCAGGCATACGCACGGGCACCAAGTGCGCCGCTCTGGATGAGACGGGGAAATTCCTCGATTACTTCGTGATCAATCAGGAAACCAAGCCCGAGGAAGCCAAAAAAGCCGTCGCCAAAAGCGTGAAGGCCCACCGCATCCAGCTCATCGCGGTCGGAAACGGTACGGCAAGCCACGAAGTGCAGGTTATCGTCGCGGCGGCCATCGAAGAAAACGCGCTCGACTGCAAGTTCACCATCGTCGACGAAGACGGCGCCTCGGTCTATTCGGCCGGGGACATCGCCCGCGAGGAATTCCCCGACCTCGACCTGACCATCCGCGGGGCGATCTCGATAGGGCGACGCCTACAGGACCCGCTGGCCGAACTCGTCAAGATCGACCCGAAAAGCATAGGCGTCGGGCTCTACCAGCACGACGTCAACCAGAAAAAACTGTCGACGTGCCTGGACGAAGTGGTCGGTTCGGTGGTCAACCGCGTCGGCGTCAACCTCAACACCGCGAGCCACGCTCTCCTGCGCTACGTGTCGGGCATCAACACGGGCCTTGCGCGCAAAATCGTGAAATTCCGCGACGAAAAGGGCGCCATCACGGGCCGCGACTCCCTGCGCGACATCCCCGGCATGGGCGACAAGACTTTCGAGCAGTGCGCCGGCTTCCTCAAGATCCCCGAAAGCGCCAACGAACTCGACAACACCTGGGTCCATCCCGAAAACTATCCCCTGGCATCCGAAATCCTGCCCATGATCAAGGCCGGCGCCGATCCCGACCACGAGCAGCGCGCCGCCCTCAAGGCCAAGTATGGCGTGGGCGAGACCACCCTCGACGACATCCTCGCGGAGCTCAAGAAGCCCAACCGCGACCCGCGCGAAAACCTTCCCGCTCCCATCCTCCAGAAGGGTGTACTCAAGTTCGAAGACCTGGCCGAGGGCATGAAAGTCACCGGCAAGATCAAGAACGTCGTCGATTTCGGCGCCTTCGTCGACATCGGCATCAAGGAAAGCGCCCTCATCCACGTCTCCGAAATGTCGGACCGCTTCGTGAAGGACCCGATGGAAGTCGCCAAGGTCGGCGACGTGCGCGAGTTCCGCATACTGTCCCTGGACGTGGCGCGCCGCCGCATCGGGCTGTCGCTCAAAGCCGAGCAGGGCGCGGCCAATATGGCGGGCGCGCACGGCATGCATAACCAGTCGGCCGCCGTGGCAGCGAAAGGCCGCCAGCCTGTGCCGGGCGCGTCGGGCGATGTACCAAGTGCGCCGTCAGCGAATGTCCGCCAGCCTACGCCGGGCGCCGCGCCTGTGCGCGACGCGCAGGCTTCGCATGGCGATGCACGGCCCGCTCCCGGAGTCACAAAAACAGCCCCTTACCCCGCCCCTGGCGCCGCGCCGGGTCGCGTTGCCGGGCCTTCGTATGGCCCCGGCCAGGGTGGCCGACCCGAGAGACCCGGTGAGCGCCCTGTGCGGCCGGAAAGGCCCGGTGAGCGCAGTTACCAAGGAT
>JBDKUJ010000112.1:0-6898 GCA_039679665.1 Rectinema sp.
GATTTTGCGAAAATCATCGAGCCCCATCCCGAAGGCGAAGAGGCGCTGCGGCTCGCCAAACGGCTCGGGAAGCGCTGTTTCGTGCTTTCGAACACGTCGTTCATCCATGCGAAATGCATTTTCGGCAATGAGACGCTGGCCTCCCTGCCCGAACTCCACATACTCTCGTACAAAATCGGCGTAATGAAGCCGGATCCGGAAATCTGGCGCGCGCTGTTGCGCTATTCGGGCCTGCCCGCCGAAGAATGCCTCTATGTCGACGATGTGTCCGAATACTGCGATACGGCGCGGAAACTCGGGTTCGGAGCGCTTTGTTACGATAAAAACACGCAAAACCTGCCCAAAATACTGGCCGATATGCTAAAATGAAAGACGGGTGCGCTTTCGGATGCGGCCCGATATGTGCATCACAAGGGAGGATCAAGTGAAAAGATCCATGCTCGTTCTGCTCTCTCTCCTGATAGTCGTTTCCGCATGGGCGGCTCCCGGTAAGGTCGTCGTCTATACGGCCCACGAGGAGACCATCTACAACGCGTTGATCCCGATGTTCGAGAAAGAGACCGGAATCAAGGTTGAATACGTCAAGCTCGCTTCCAGCGACATCATCAAGCGCGCGAAAGCCGAAGCCGCCAATCCCCAGGCGGACGTGATCTGGTCCATCGGCGGCGAACAGCTCGAAGCCGACAGCCAGATTCTGGCCGCCTACACGCCGAAAGACTGGGACAAGATCGATTCCGTCTATAAAGTCGGCACCAACTGGATTCCCTACACCGGCATCATGAACGTGTTCGTCGTGAATACGAAAATGCTGTCCAAGGACAAATATCCCCGCAAATGGACCGATCTGACCGATGCCCGTTTCAAGAATCTCATCTCCTCCGCCAGGGCCGACAAATCGGGTTCATCCTATATGCAGCTCTGCAATGTGGTAGCCATCTACGGCGAAAAAGGCTGGGACATCTACAAGGGGATCATGAAGAACATGGTGATCTCCGCCTCTTCCGGCGCGGTGGCCAAGTTCGTCAACGATGGCGAGCAGGCAGTCGGACTCTCCCTCGAAGACAATGCTTTCAGATATTTCGCCGGCGGCGGGCCTGTCGCCATTGTCTACCCCGAGGACGGTACGGTAGCGGCCCCCGATGGAATCGCCATTCTCAAAGGCGCGCCCAATATGGCCAACGCCAAGATATTCGTCGATTGGTGCCTATCCAAGCCGGTGCAGGAATACCTTGTCGATGCCATGGCGCGCAGGCCTGTGCGCATTGACTGCAAGGACCCCAAGGGTCTGCCCGCCCTCTCCACGATCAAGACCATTCCCTACGATTTCGGCTGGGCGGCGAAGAACAAGACGGAATTCTCGAAGAAGTTCGCCGATATCGCCATGGATCTCAACCTGTAAAGACTGTACAAAGGAAAGCCGTCCGGCGCCTTGGGTCCGCAAGGAAGCGCCGGACATCCGCTTCACATTCCGACCTGAAGTCGCCGTGGCTGAATTGCCGCGGCGACTTCGATTTTCGCGACGGGGCTCCGCATGACATCCATCCGCATCTCGAATCTTGAAAAGCGTTTCGGCGACGTGGTCGCTCTGGCCGATGTCAACCTGACGATCGGAGAGGGCGAGTTTTTCACGCTCCTCGGCCCTTCGGGTTGCGGGAAGACGACACTCCTGAGGACCATCGCGGGATTCTACCGCCAGGACAAGGGCGACGTGTTCCTGGGCGACGAGCTCGTCAACAATGTGCCCGCATATAAGCGGAATACCGGTATGGTGTTCCAGAATTATGCGGTCTTTCCCCACATGACGGTGTTCGAAAATGTGGCGTACGGACTTCGCGTCCGCAAGCGCCCCGCTGCCGAGATCGACATGCGGGTCAAGGCGGCGCTGAAGAACGTTCATCTCGAGGGCTACGAATCGCGTACGCCCGACCAGCTTTCGGGCGGGCAGCAGCAGCGCGTCGGATTGGCCCGCGCCATGGCCATCCAGCCGCGCGTCCTGCTTTTCGACGAACCGCTCTCCAACCTCGACGCCAAACTCCGGGTGGATATGCGCGATGAAATCCGGTCCGTGCAGAAAGCCCTCGGTATCACCGCCGTGTATGTGACGCATGATCAGGAAGAAGCCCTGGTCATTTCGGACCGGATCGCGGTCGTGAATCTGGGACGGGTCCAGCAGGTTGGCGCACCCTGGGATATCTACAAAAAACCGGCGAATCTGTTCGTCGCCACTTTCGTTGGAAAGATAAATACTTTCGAAGTCGAACTGGGAGAATCGGCCGGACAGGGGCTCAGGATGGCCAGACGGGGAACCATCGAGCTGATCGTTCCGTCCGAGGGAACCGAAGGGATCGATAGGGCGACTCTCGCGTTCAGGCCTGAAGACGCTGTGGAGCCTTCGTCAAATTCCGCAGCTGGCGCTGCGGCTACAGGAATGATTTCAGTTGCGGCATGTGCCTGCAATTGCCTTTCCGGCGCCCTCATCAACGCCAGCTTCCTGGGTACGGTCGCAAGTCTCGAACTCGAGGTGCAGGGCGAACGTATGGTAATCGAGCGCCACCGCCCGCGGGAAAGGGATATCCCCGCCATCGGCGAGAAAGTTGAATTCGCCGTTCCGCCCCGCGCATGCATGCTTTTCGACATTGCGAGCGGCAAGGCCCTCGGGGCGGGAGGGGGACGATGACACTTTCCCGGCGTAAGGGCGATGTCTGGACCCTGGTGACCATGCTCGGTTTCGCCATCGTCCTCATATTTCTCATCTATCCCCTTGCCGATGTGTTCCGCTACAGTTTCATGGACAAGGAGACCGGCAATATTTCCCTTTCCAACTGGAAGGAGTTCTTCGGAAGGGCGTATTATATGCGCGCCTTCAGCCATTCGATCATCGTGGCTGTCGCGACGACCGCCCTTTCCGTCCTTCTCGGCGTTCCGCTTGCCTTCTTTACGACGCGCTACAAGATCAAGGGTTCGCTCCTCCTCAATACGTTCGCCGTGCTTGCGCTGCTGTCGCCGCCTTTTATCGGCGCCTATTCCTGGATCACCATGCTGGGACGCAACGGCTTCCTCCGGATCGCGCTCGCATCGATAGGCATAAATCTGCCACCGATCTACGGCCCTCTGGGCATCATCCTGGCGGATGCGTTGCAATATTATCCCTTCGTGTCTCTGATGACTTCGGGAGCGCTGATGACGATCGACCGCTCTCTGGAGGAGGCCTCGGAGAACTTGGGCGCCCGTTCGGGCCGGACCTTTTTCCGCGTCACCATGCCGCTCGTCATGCCTTCGCTCGCGGGCGGAGCCCTCATCAGCTTTATGATGTCACTGTCGAATTTCGGTACGCCGATGATAATCGGCGGCAATTACCTCGTCCTTCCGACCCTCGCCTACAATCTGTTCACAAGCGAGGTCAGCGAAAGACCGGGTATGGCTTCGACTGTGTCGCTCATCCTGATGCTCTGCGCATCGGTCATCATCCTGCTGCAGCAATGGGTTTCATCGCGGCGTAAATATTCGAGCATGCTGGTGAACCGTCCGACCGTGAAGCGGCTCGGGGGGTGGAAATCCTTCGTCGCCCATTTCATATGCTACCTCATCGTCGGCCTTTCGACCCTGCCTCTCGCGGTGATCGTGTTCTACAGTTTCAGGAACACGAAAGGGCCCGTTTTCGTTTCGGGTTTCGGGCTCGACAGTTACAGACAGATTATCTACGACGTACCTAAAACGGTGATAAACAGCTTTACCTATTCGCTGATCGCTGTGGTCCTGATCGTTGTGGTCGGTACGATGCTCGGCTTCATCCTCGCCAGGAGACGCAACTTCAGCGTCAAAGTGCTCGACAACCTCCTCACGATCCCGTACATCGTGCCCGGTACCGTGCTCGGTATCGGCTTCATCGTGGCCTTCAACCGGAAACCTTTGTATCTGGCGGGAACCGCCACGATCATCATCATGACGTACTTCATCCGCAGGTTGCCTTATTCGGTCAGATCGGCGGCGTCGATCCTGAAACAGATCGATCCGTCGCTCGAGGAAGCGGGTATCAATCTAGGTTCGCCTCCGGGGCGGACATTCCGTACCGTTACTCTGCCTCTCATGAAGGCCGGCATCATCTCCGGCGCGATCATGAGCTGGATCACTTCCATGAACGAGCTGTCCGCGTCCATCCTGCTCTATGTCGGCAAGACGATGACAATGCCGATCAAGATCTATCTGTCCGTAATCGACGGGTATTTCGGTACGGCGAGCGCCATGTCGACCATTCTGCTCGTAGTGACGGGCGTGGCCATGTTTATCGTGAACAAGTATTTCAACCGGGGCAGCGAAACTTTCATTTCAGCCTGACGGGAGCCGGGTAAGTAACGAGTGGCCCGAAGCGGAACGGGTTCGCAGGGAGCTTCCCTCGCGAACCCGTCGTTTCATATACTGCCGTCCATGTATTCCAGAATCGAGCTTCCCGGCCTTGAGCGCTTCGGGGCGGATCGGGATGGAGCCGAGTGCGAAGCCTGCGGCGCGCCCATCCAGAGCGACGGTATGACATGGACTAAAATCGACGGCGAGTTTTTCGCGGACTTGCCCGCGCCGGCGTCATTCTTCATTCTTCGCCATGGCCAGAGCGAAGGGAATTCGCTCGGTATCTATCAGGGCCGGCTCGAATTTCCCCTCGACGAGGCGGGCAGAGCGCAGGCTCGCGCCGCCGGCGCATGGCTCGCGGGGCGAAGCCCCGATATTGTCATCTGCAGTCCGCAGCGAAGGGCTTCCGAAACGGCGCGCATAGTGGCGGAAGCCTGTGGCTGTGCCGAACCGACCGAGTTTGAATCGCTCGCCGAAGTGGAAACGGGCCTGTTTTCAGGCATGGGAAGCGGCGAGGCCGAACGTCGCCATCCGGAAGTGTTCCGCGAATTCTATGCAAAAAGCTGGGACGCGGTTCCGGGCGCCGAACATTCCACGTCGATGTACGCTCGCGCCGTAGCCTCATGGACTTCGATGCGCGACACGGCCCGAAACGGCGCACGCAGCATTGTCTGCGTGTCTCACGGCGGCCTCATCCAATGGCTTATCCGCAGCACTTTCGGCGGCAAGTCCTGGCTGCCGCTCCTCCCGTTGTCCAATTGCGGTATATCGGAATATCGGGTCGAGCCGCCGGCTCACGGCGGGCCGGCATTTGTCCAGTGGAGTATGATCAATTTCAGGGCGCCTGGTTCCGGAGGAGAGATTCCGCCGGTTTTCTGATCTTTTTCCTTCCGGATTTCAATCGAAACACCTTCCTGCGGACGTTATAGCTGCAAGGAGGTGCGTCATGCACAAAACCCGCTTTATCATCCTCACGCTGATCGCCGTTTTCACGGCTGTATCGGGCGCGGAAACCGCATCCCGGATACCGGCAGTCGCCGGAGCGGGTGCCACAGTAGAAAAAGGAATCGGATCGGGTGTCGTTTCGGAACTTTTTGTCGCCGGCGATCCTTTCGCGTCTTTCCCCGGCCTGCGCATTCCACGGGCAGAATGCGCAACGATCGAGGGAGGCGATATCCGCATGGTGCTGAATGCGGCAAAAAACAAACTGCAGGTGTCGGTGATTTCAAACGAATACGAAGCGAGACTCGGCAGAATTCCACCGATCGAAACCTACGAGATCGACGTGCACAACAGAGTCGTCGATACGACTCTGGCTCCCTTCATTCCGACGAAAAAATCGAGAGCACAGACAAGCGTCTTGAGTGGCCTGACAAGCAAGCCCGAACAGTTTCCCGAAGGGTACTGGGAAATCTCGGGGCTCCGCACTACCGAAGGCAAATACGGGCCCTACACGATTTCAACCAATGCGGTCGGGAAAGTGGATGTATTCAGCCCCAACGACAGCAACGGAAAAGGAGTTTACGTGGGCACCTGTGAAGATACAGGATATGCCCTGCACTCGAACTCCAATCCATTCGGATCATCCAAGTCGAACGGTTGTCTTATCCTGAAAGAAGATGATTGCGAAAGGCTGGCCATCAAGCTTGCGAACGACCGGATGGACGACAAGAACGCGAAACAGACTATACGGGTGAAGAAGAAAAACAGATAGCATGAGCCAATTTCAAAAGTCGGTTACTTTTGAAATTGGCTAGCATTTGCTCCGGTTTCTACGAAACCGTGTGCAAATGCCGCAAGTTTTGGTAGCTTTTTCAAAAGTCTTCCGATTTTTGAAAAAGCCTCGCATTGCAGAGCGTTTTCAAAGGCTTCCCGACTTTTGGAATCGCCCATTGTGATTATTTTGTAATTAAAGTCGCTAAATTGTGGTAATATAAATTTTTCCCCGGCTGCCGTCGTCGCTCCTGGGATGCTGGTACACAGCCCTCGGGTTTCGGCGGGAGTCGGGATATCGCTCGAAAGGGAGGGAGCAGATGCCGGATAGAGTATTGCGTTCGCTGTTCCGCGTAATGGGTGTCGGAGCGGTTTTTTCGATCGTTCTGGCGTTGGGTGCCTGTACGGAGAAAAAGCAGTCCTCCGCTGTGCCAACGGAACCGGGGAGTGTGGCCGTATCGGAACAGAGTTCAGGAGGGCCGCATCCGGAAGAGCGGATCATAGTGCCCTCCGTAACTAAGGGAAAAGAAGAAATTCTTTTGGTATATAAATATACAGGGCATGGCTATCTGGAATCCAATGGTTTCGATACGCTCGTGTTCCGTTTTTCTTCCCTGCCCGGAGGGTGGCTCACCGGCGCGATCGTATCGGGGCGCATGCTGGATGGCGAGCGCGATCTGGCCGCATTCCATTTTTCCAGAGCCGCCGACGAAATCTATGTGACCGAGGATAGTTATTACGACGGAGAACCGGCTTCAGCGGATCCGTCCGTGACTATTGTGCCCGATGGAAGTGGGCTGTCGATAAAGGGGCGCGATTTTTCCCGGACTTTGTCCCTGCC
>JBDKUJ010000113.1:0-4180 GCA_039679665.1 Rectinema sp.
CTGCGTATACTGGCTTCCGTAGTCGAGGATCAGGATCTTGTCCACGGACTCTCCCTCACGATGGTCTGTTTGCGGTCGGAACCGACGGAAATCATCGAAACGGGCGTCTCGACGAATTCCTCGATGAATTCGACATATTCACGGGCACGAACGGGCAATTCTTCCCAGGAGGAACAACCGGCAACACTCTTTTTCCAGCCGGTAAAACGGCGCAGGACCGGTTCCGCATGCGACAGGTCGCGGATCGAGGCGGGGAAATCCTCCGTCGTCTTGCCGTCGATGCGGTAGGCGACACAGGCTTCGAAATCGTCGAGTTCATCGTAAACATCGAGGTGCGTGAGCACGAGCCTGTCGATCGAATTGACCGAGCATGCATAGCGCAGGGCCACGAGGTCGAGATAACCGCAGCGGCGCGGCCTGCCTGTGGTGACACCGTACTCGTGGCCGGTAGCGCGGATGTACTGCGAAAGCGATCCGGGAGAATCGTCGGGGAATTCGGTCGGAAAGGGACCGTTGCCCACGCGGGTCGTATAGGCTTTGAACACGCCCAGGATGCGGTCGATGCGCCTGGGGCCGATGCCGCCCTGAGCCGCCGCCCCGGCCGCGCAGGACATTCCGGAAGAAACGAAGGGATAGGAACCCGTGTCGAGATCGAGCAGGGCTCCCTGGGCGCCTTCGAACAGCGACCAGGTATTGCGGTGGCCCCGGAGGAAGGCCGAAAGATTCACCGCCATGGGAGCGAGTTTGGGAGCCCAGGCGGCCAGCCATTCGCGATCGGCCGCGGACAGGTTCGCGAGGCGCTCAGGGTCGTCCATGTCGGCGATGCGTACACCGTCTCTGGCGGATTTCGCCGCGTATGCCACGCCGATGCCCCGTCCGGTAGTTCCGATGGGAGCGCGCCTCGCCTTTTCCATCGCGACATCGGTCGCCATATAGCTGGGCAGAACGATATGCGCGCGGTCCGAAATGAGCACCCTGCCCTCCCAGTCGACACCCCTTTCCCCGAGTGCGTCCAGTTCGGCGAAAAGCGCCCTGGGATCGATCACCATGCCGGAACCGAGCACGACGGTCTTGTCGGGATACAGGATGCCCGACGGTACGAGATGAAGGGCATATTGCTCGCCCGATATCACGATAGTGTGGCCCGCATTGGCTCCGCCGGAAAACCGGACGACTATGCCCGCGTCGGCGGCGAGATAGTCGACTATTTTTCCTTTTCCCTCATCGCCCCACTGGGCTCCGATCACTACGACGTTCATTGGTCATCTCCCGGCGGCGGCGCCGCCATGAGTCGATAAGATTGGGGGCCGTACGCTTTGTCAGCGCTTCGGCCTGAACATTCTGTAATTGATGTCGGGGAAAGGATTGTTGCGTTTTTCAAGACCGGTGAGCCATTCGGTGTCGACGGTGTTGGAGCAGAGCATCTCGTAGATTTTCGTGAAATTGGAAACGGCTTCCTCGATCTGGTTCCGCGCGAAGGAAGAGGATTTACCCGATCGCATCATAAGAGACCAGTCGGAACACATCGCCAGCAGGACTTCGCGCGCGCCCTGGTTGAGGATGCGTTCGCGCAAACCCGATTCGTCGGGGAAGCGCTCCGCGAGTTCCACCATGCGTTCGACCGCTTTGTGCGAATGGCGATGCACCCAGTCGTTCGCCCCGTCGAGCCAGACCTCGGCATAGCCGCCTTCGCCCCACGAGGAAAACTCGGGTTCCGACTGCGGCTGATCGGGATATTTCTGGTCAAATTCGGCGAGCGTAACGAGATCGAGGGAATCGTCGCCCGACTGTTTGGCGGCTTCCCGAAACAAAGCCTCGAGAAAAAGCGGGCCTTCGAACCACCAGTGGCCGAATAGTTCGGCATCGTAGGGGCAGACCATGAGAGGAGGGTTGTCCATCCAGGCCGCAGCGGCGCGCGCCGAAGCGCGCCGGTCGGCGAGAAAAGACTTTGCGTGCTCCGCGGCGCGCGCCTGGGCCGCGACAGGCTTGTACGGCAGTTTCCTGTCGGTATGGCCCGTTATGGCCCAATACTTGTAGCCCGTATACCCCCGGCTTAAGCCGGAGCCGAGGTAGGGAGCGATATATCCCGACTGCAGGTCGAATCCTATGTCGCGGTAGAAATCCCGGTATTCGGGATCGGCGGGATATCCTTCAGTCTCCGACCAGACGGCTTTTGTGGCGCCCGCGTCGCGTATGAAGACCGTCAGTCCGGAGGGGCTGCGAACGGGGGAGAAAGAGCCATTGGCGGGCAGGGGTGTCCCCAGAAGAGCGCCGCGGGTCGTAGCGACGGTGTATTTCAGGTTGTAGGAATGCAGAATTTCGCCGAGTCCGGGATACCAGCCCAGCTGGGGCAGCCAGAATCCGGCCGGGTGTTTCCCGAATGCCGCACGATGGGCGACGATGGCGGTTTCGATCTGTGCGGCTACGGCTTCCGGCTGGTCGCGGTACAGGGGCAGGAAGGCGTGTGTCGCCCCCGTCGTGAGCACTTCGATTCTTCCCCGCTTGTAGAAGTAATCAAAGCCGTCCAGGATATTCCTTTCGTAGGTTTTCTCGAAGTCTTCGAGGTCCTGGCGGTACAGATCGGCATACATGACCGCGAGCGGCCCGAAGACCGCATCGCCGGAGGTCCGTGCGGCTTCGGCATCGCCAAGGGCTATCTGGTTCGCGAGGTACGCTGCGTAACGTTCGCCGAGCAAACGGTCGCCGAGCATCGCGGTGAGTGTGGGAGACAGCACCAGGC
This sequence comes from Rectinema sp., assembly GCA_039679665.1. Classification (GTDB taxonomy): domain Bacteria; phylum Spirochaetota; class Spirochaetia; order Treponematales; family Rectinemataceae; genus JBDKUJ01. The sequence goes on from JBDKUJ010000113.1 coordinate 2,741, forward strand.
TGAGTTTGAAGGGTACCGCTTCGGTTTCGAGTTTCCGGAACAGCCTCAGAAGGGGTATATAGGTTTCGGAAAGCGCTTCAAAAAACCATCGTTCTTCCAGGAAACTTTGGTATTCGGGCTTGCGTACGAAGGGAAGGTGGGCGTTGAGGACGAGGGCGAGGCAAGCCTTGTTCATGGTGGGGTCTCACTCTCCGTCCGGAAGAATCCGGCTTGGGTTACTGGGCCGCGGCGCCGCTATGTTGAGTTCGCTGCATCCGGAAAGAAGCAGCAACCTTCTCGTGGCCTGCGGCAGGGAATCCGGATTCGCGTCCATATATTGCAGGGGAAGTCGTATTTCATCGGATTTCGCCAGGACTTTCGCCTTGGCGGAAGCGTGCATACAGAGGTCGATACGATAGCGGGCGCCGGGATGGGGCGTATTGATGTACCATTGGCAATCGTCGCGCGACACGGGGATATCGAAGTAGTCGCGTTTCTGATGGTCTTTGGCGCCGGAAAGCTCCGAAACGCGCAGGAACAGGCCGGGGTCGCCGTCTTCCGGGCAAAGAACCGCGCGTTTGTTTTCGGAAATGTCCCAGTATGCGAACACCCAGGAAGGGTCGCGCGGCAGTGCCCTGATCATGGTTTCGTTATAGCGCTGAGGGATGGAACTTTCGGCGGGGATGGCGAATGAGGGATAGGCACCCGAATATTTTTTTTCCTCGACATGGCCCGGCCCGTCCTGCCCCAGTCGCCTTTCCTGGCTGTCTTCGTCCAGAGCGTCGAGGATCTCTTCCAGGACGAAAAGCCTTTCCAGCCCTTCGGGCAGGTTGAGGCCCATCCGGTCGGCGAGGATGTGGAGTTCGCCATCCGAGAGCAAGGCAAGCTTTTCGGGGTTCACGTGTTCATTTTGAAAATTGGCGCAAGCCTTGTCAAGGCCGGCCGGCACCATCGGGTTCTCCCCGGTGGGTTTCCTTCATTGAGGGCTGTTCCGGATCTTTCGAAACAGCTTTTATAACAGCCTTTGAAACAGCTTTGGGAACATCGACAGCCGGCATCGGACCGGCATCACCGGTCGTCGGACTTCCATCCGCGGGTCGGGGTTTTCGCCGCCGGGTTCTTTTCCTGGACTTGGGGCGATCGGCAGGAGGAGAGTCCGGACGCTTCTCGTCCGGACGAAAAGCGCCCACGGACGGCTGGCCCGCAGCCATATCTGTCATACGTGCCATACCGATCGCGCCGCCTGTATTGTCTGGTTCTCCGCCTGCGGGGCCGGATCCATTCTTCCCCGCCCTTCTTCGGATGCCGCCGCGCCTCGACCTCGTTCTTTCCGAAGCGGGCCTTCCTTTCCGGAAGGGAGACAGGCCTGCATCCTCGAATATCGCGAGTACTGCAGCCTCCAGCTCGATGCGCGGAAGATTCAGGGGAGCGAGAAAGTCGCGGGAAGCCTGTAGGGCTCCG
>JBDKUJ010000114.1:0-10757 GCA_039679665.1 Rectinema sp.
GAAGCGGAAAAAGGCAATCCGCAGGCTTCCATCTGGGTCGGAGGCGTCGGCCTCAACCACATGAGCGCCAAGATCAAGGGACTGACCACTCCCTACAAGTCCCGCGCCGCCGAGAATACGCCCCTGCAGTACCGCGATCCCGAAAACTACTGGATCGGCCTGTACATGGGACCGCTCACCTTCATTACCAACAACAAAATCGCCAAAGAACAGGGCCTCGTTCCTCCCAAGTCCTGGGCTGACCTCCTGAAGCCCGAATACAAGGGTAAGGTCCGCATGCCGAACCCCACCACATCCGGTACCGCATACAATATGCTCACCACCATCCGGTATGTATTCGGCAGCGATGAAGAGAAAACCTTCGACTATATGCGCAAGCTGGACGCCAATATCGACCAGTACACCAAGTCAGGCTCCGCACCCGGGAAAAGTGTCGCCATCGGCGAGATTCCCGTTGCCATCGGTTACGCCCACGACCAGGTCAAGCTCAAGGTCGAAGGCGCCGACGTGACGATCACGGTTCCCTCCGAGGGTACCGGTTTCGAGATTGCTTCGATGTCGCTCGTCAAGAACGGGCCGGATCCGGTCAATGCGAAAAAGCTGTATGACTGGGTTCTTTCCGCCAAGGCGCAAACCATCATCGCCAAGTGGTATGTCGTGCCGCTCTCCAAGATCGCCACGAAGAATCCTGTCGCCTTCAGCATGGAAGAAGTCAAAACCGTAAAGCAGAATCTCGATTGGGACGCCGCCAACAAGGTGCGCCTCCTGGATCGCTGGACCAGGGAAATCGGTTCCAAGCGCTGATCTTCACTGCCTTGTCCGGACCGGGACTGACCGGTCCGGACGCTGTCCGGTTCCGATCGACCTTTAGCGCCGGCGGCGGGTGCCCCTCGAGGTGCCCGGCATCCGTATTCCGGGGAGTAGCGGCTTGTTCACCAAAAAGCGCATCATCGTCTTCATTTCGGCCTGTCTGGTTTTCCTGGCGATGGACCTCTGGATGTTCACGACGATCAAGTCCTCTTACAGGAAGCAGGTTGCGGTAAACTCGAGGCTTCTCGCTTCCGCGGTCGCGCGGACGGCTCCTTCCGCCGCCGCCGATGTTCCGGCCTGGCTCGAAGCGCAGGCCGGAACCTATGAAGGCGCCTCCTTCCATTATCTGAAAGGTCTGCCATGGGAGGATGGTTTTGCCCAGTTCTCGGGCGACGCCGGGCTGACGGCGCTCTGGGAAGCTGAAAAAGATAGTCCGGACTTCGCCGAAGCGGTGGATGCGGCTTCCTATCTGGAAACGTATATTCTTTCCGGATCGCGGCGGATCGGGGCGAGAAATGTTACCATAGTGTTTGCACCCGTGCCCAATGAGGCCCAGGACGGCGCGGCCGGCGTAGTGATCATGGCGCAGGATGCCGCAGGTTCGGCTTCCTTCCTCGGCCTTGTGGATGCGCTTATGCTCATCGCGTTCGCCGTGTTCGCGCTTGCTTTCGGGATCGCGACCTTTTCGCGTGATCCGCTCACCGGTTACACGGTACTCATCCTGTTCGCGATCATGATCGCCTTTGTGGCCTATCCGCTTTTCGAAGCGGTCAGGCTCACTTTTCTGAAGGACGGGCGCTTCAGTGCGGGCACCTGGAAGGCAGTCCTGGGCGACAGGCAATACGTGCAGGCGCTCTGGGGTTCGATCAAACTGGGCGTCCTTACCGCGACACTATCGACGTTCGTGGGGTTCGTGTTCGCCTTCGCGGTCGCCCGTACGAGCATGAAGCGCAAGAAACTCGTCACGGCCCTCGCTACGATGCCGATGATTTCGCCGCCTTTCTCGCTCACTCTATCCATAATCCTGCTGTTCGGAAACAACGGGCTCATCACCAAGCGGATTTTTGGCCTGGACAATTTTTCCGTCTACGGTTTGGGCGGACTGACTCTGGTCCAGACCATTTCGATGTTCCCGATCGCCTTCATGACTCTGCAGGGGGTCTTGCAGGCTATCGATTCAACACTTGAAGACGCATCGCTCGACCTCAACGCCACACGCTGGCACACCTTCACGCGGGTGACCCTGCCGCTGGCCGCGCCGGGTCTGCTTTCCTCGTGGCTTCTGGTGTTCACGAACTCGCTGGCGGATTTCGCGAATCCCCTTTTGCTGTCGGGGTCCTACAGGGTTCTTTCCGTGGAGTCGTACATCGAAGTGACAGGCATGAACCGCCTGGACAGAGGCTCCGCCCTGTCCATCCTGCTCCTGCTTCCGACGCTCACGGCGTTCTTCGCCCAGCGCTACTGGACGAGCCGCAAATCTTTCGTAGTGGTTACGGGCAAGCCTTCCATGCGCCTTTCGGACCTGGCCTCGCCCGGCGTCCGGCGCGCGATCGGCGTTTTCGTGGCTTTTGTCTGTACATTCATCGTCGCACTCTATGGCACGATCGTGGCGGGCTGTTTCGTAAAGAACTGGGGGATCGACTACACGTTCACGCTGTCCAATATCGGCGAAGCACTTACCCGGGGCAAAGCCGCCCTAATCTCGACGATCACTCTTGCGGGGATTGCGACTCCCATCGCGGGAATCCTGTCGATGGTGGCCGCTGTCATCATCGTGCGCAAGAAATTCCCGGGGAAGAAGCTGCTCGAAGCCCTCATCATGACGCCTTTCGCGATTCCCGGAACACTTCTGGGCATTTCGTACATCCTGGCCTTCAACAAGCAGCCTCTGCTTCTGGTCGGAACGGGAGCCATCCTGGTCATCAACTATGTGATCCGCGAACTGCCGGTGGGGCTGGAGGGGGGCGTCGCCGCGCTCGGGCAGATCGATCCCGCGATAGAAGAGGCAGCCGCAGACCTCGGCGCCGACCAGGCGACGATTTTCAGGACGATCATCATGCCGCTCATCCGGCCGGCTTTCATATCCAGCATGTCGTACACCTTCGTGCGATCGATGACTGCGGTCAGCGCCATCATTTTCCTCATCAGCGCGCGCTGGTACCATATTACGATCCAGATCTACAATTTCTCGGAGAATATCCGTTTCGGACTGGCGAGCGTGCTGTCCACCGCGCTCATCATCATCGTCCTCGCCGTCATGGGGCTCATGCGACTCCTCGTGCGGCAGAGTGAACACCTCGAAAAAACCGTTTCAGGCAGATAAGGAAGGCTAAATGGCAGACAATTCGGTACCCGTCAAACTCGAAATGATCTCCAAAACCTTCCGCGACCCCAAGACCAAGGCCGAGGTCCACGCGGTGCGCGATGCCGATTTCGAAGTAAGGCCCGGCGAACTCGTAACACTGCTTGGTCCCTCGGGATGCGGCAAAACGACGACCCTGCGCATGGTGGGAGGCTTCGAGCTGCCCACAAAAGGGCGCATACTCATAGGCGGGAAGGATGTGACGTACCTGCCCCCGAACGGGAGGGAGACTGCGACGGTTTTCCAGTCCTACGGTCTGTTTCCGCACTTGAGCGTTGCGGACAACGTCGCATACGGGCTCAAGGTTCGCAAGGTTTCCGCCGCCGAAACAGCGACGCGCGTGAAACGCGCCCTCGACATGGTGGGCCTGGGCGATTTGGGCGCCAGATCGCCGGGCAGGCTTTCCGGCGGTCAGCAGCAGCGCGTCGCCCTCGCGCGTTCCCTTGTAGTGGAACCGCAGGTCCTTCTGCTCGACGAACCCCTGTCCAACCTGGATGCCCTCCTGCGCGAGCAGATGCGGGTCGAAATCCGCAAGATCCAGAAGTCGCTCGGAATCACGGCCATGTATGTCACCCACGACCGGGTCGAGGCGATGAGTCTGTCCGACCGGGTGATCGTGATGAGGGATGGTCTGATACGCCAGATAGGAGCTCCGGAAATCGTATACGAAGCCCCGGATACGGTGTTCGTGGCCGGCTTTGTCGGAAAAGTGGCGTTTTTCCCGGTGGAGGTGGCCGGATTGGAGGAAGACGGGGCTTGCATCTGCATGCTTGAGGGCAAGCGGGTCCATGCCGCATCGAGAGCGCCGGGCGCCGAGGTCGGCAGGAAGGCAATTCTGATGGCGCGGCCCGAATCCCTGCGCGTGGGTGCGCCCGGCGCGGGCGTGGCGGACGGTACGGTGACCGCCAATGTCTACCTCGGGTCGAGCGTCGAATGCTTTATCGCGACAAAATACGGCGAAATCCTGGTCCAGATCGACGATCCGGCGGGCAAGAAAATTGCGCCCGAAGGCTCCACCGTCTCCGTGTCCTTCGACGAGCGCCTGGTGCGTGTCTTGCCCGAAGGAAGCGACTGAAGAGCAGCCCTGAACATCAGTCGGTTTCGCGCCACCTGCAGACGACGGCTTCGATGAGATCGATCACGACGTACAGGGTCAGGCCGAACAGCGACAGGGCGACGATGGCCGCGTACATATCCGGATAGTCGACGCGCGACCATGCGTCCATGATGTACCAGCCGAGTCCATCCATCGAAGCGAAGGTTTCCGACAGGAAAAGCACCGCGATGGCCGTACCCAGACTCACGCGCAGCGAGGAAAAGAGTTCGGGCAGCGTTCCAGGAAGAATTACATGTCGCAGAACCGCCCGTCTCCCTTTTCCCAGCGAGAGGACCGAATCGACCAGGGGAGCCTGGATTGCGTTCGCCGCGTCCCGGCCACCCACGAAAAGTTGCCCGAAAATGACCAATCCCATCAAGGCCACCTTGGATCCGTCTCCGAGCCCAAGAAAGAGCATCAGAATGGGAAGGAAGGCCACTTTGGGAAGGGGATGCAGCAGATAGATGAAAGGGGAGACAACGCTGCCGACCGCCTTGACTCTGCCGGACAGGAGTCCGAGGGCCCAGGCCGCAGGACCCGCCGCAAGGAGGGAGAAGAAAATCCTGCGCGTCGATGCACCGAGGTGGAGCAGGAGGCTTCCGCTGGACAGTCCCTGGACGAGGCGTTCCAGCGCGGGCCCCGGCGGAGGAAGGAAGGGTTTCCGGACTGCCTGAGCGGCTCCCGCCCACAAGAGCCCGAGGACGATCGCTGCGAAGGCCATCCGCAGGAATCTGTCGAAAAATCGGGGAAGCCTCGTCTTGCGCCGGGAAGGGGCGCCGGGCAGAGCCGGATTTTCGCCGGGAGGCGTACGACTGGTGGATATATATCCCTCTTCCAGCATGCGTCTGAGGGCAAGGGTCGTTTCGCGGAAACGGGTGTCATCCCGGAATCGCTTTCGATTTCTGTCTTCGTCGGCGCCAGGGAGGGGAAAGCCGGGATCGCCGGGGCTGCGCATTTTCTGTACCGGCTTTTCGGGAAACAGGATTTCCCCTCGCCGGGTGCCGGGTTCGGCACAGGGTTCCAGCATGCCGGTGAAACGGCCGGGATTTCTGCCGCCCATGACATAGATTCTGTCCGCCAGGTATGCCGCTTCTTCGATCGAATGGGTGACGATGACCACTGTCGATCTGTGCCGGGCATGGACTTCGAGAAGGGTGTCCTGCAGGGATTCGCGCGTCATGGCGTCGAGGCTGGAAAAGGGTTCGTCCATGAGAAGGATTTCGCTGCGGGATGCGAGGGCCCGCGCCACCGCGACACGTTGCCGCATGCCTCCCGAAAGGCGGGCGGGAAAGAGGGAGGAGAAAGGCGCGAGGCCGAGTTCCTCGAGAATGGGATCGACTCTGGTCTTTCGCCCGGATGCCGCCATTCCCTGCAGGCGCAGCGGCAATTCGACATTTGCGCGCACCGTTTTCCACGGCAGAAGGCCGAAATCCTGGAAGATGATGGAAACTTTGGGGTTGACGCCCTGTATGGCGGTGCCGTCGATCGTGGCCAGCCCTTCGGACGGCGGAGCCAGTCCGGCCAGCACCCTGAGCAGGCTTGTCTTCCCGCAGCCCGACGGTCCGACTATCGCCGAAATCGAGCCGGTCGGGAATTCCGCGTCGAGGCCGGAAAAAGCGGGCAGGGCTTTCCCATGGATTTTGTGGGAAAAGCCCAGTCCTTCCAGCTTTACCATCCGGAGATCGGTCCTCCATCCAAAAGCGATGCCGGAACGATGGAGATTTTCAGGAGCCCCTTCGAGCGCATCCATGCGAAAGCCCGTTCCATGTCGGCATCGGAAGGCAGGCGCGGTTTCTTGTATACGACAAAGCGCCACGCCGCGGCGGCTTCGGCCGAGAATCCTGCCTGTGAAGCAAGGAGGGGCCTGTATGAATCGGGATTGGCGTTGAGGCGCTGCGCGGCTTTCCAGTAGGCCTTGTACATCTTTTCGATGTCGGTCCGGCGCTCCTGGACGGCCTGCGCCGAGAACATCAGGACTCCTGCGCCCAGGCCGTTATCGTCGCTGGAAACGAGGAGTCGGGCGCCGCGAAGTTGGGCGACGGTGAGCAGCGGCTCGGGCAGGCCGGCGGCGGCGGTCTGTCCTCCCAGCACCATTTCGAGCCGTACGGGCATTTTGGGCACCGGTAGTACTGAAATTTTATCGGCAGGCACGCCGGCCTGCGTCATGTAGGTGTCCACGGCGTAATGGATTATCGAATTTAACGAAATACCGATCGGCTTGCCCGCCAGATCGGCGAGACTTTGCGCTCCCGAAGTTGGAGAGGCCACTATACCGTAGCGGCCGTCGGTGAGGCTCGTGATTTTGACGGGAAAACCGCCCTGTACGGCGAGCGCCGCGGCGAGCGTATCGCCGATCACTCCGTCTACCGCCCCGGCCTGGAAGGCCGCGTCACGTTCCACCGGATTCTGGAACCGGATAAGCTTGACCGGAACCCCTTCGGCGGCGAAAAGGTCCTCCGATTCGGCGGCCAGGAAAGGCAGAGAATCGGCATCGGGGAGGATGCCGATCCTGAGCGGCGCACCCTGCGCCGCCGCTCCTGTCACGGCAAGAGTCATCGCCGCAATGGCATAGAGAATTGTGAGATTTTTTCCGAGCGGCATGTGGGTCATTCTCCTTGGAGATCGGGATCGTCGCGCCATCTGCTGGCCCGCTGCGAGGGCGTGCCCAGCCGGTCCATTATCCGATGGACGATCTGGTCGACGAGTTGCTCCATATTCGATGGTTTGCCGTAGAAGCCCGGGCAGGCGGGGAGGATTATGGCGCCGGCTTCCTTGAGCGAGGTCATTCCGCGAAGAGCGATCAGCGAGAGGGGCGTTTCTCTCGGCACGACGATGAGGGGCCAGCCTTCCTTGAGCGCGACGGCGCCTGCGCGATGGATGAGGTTCCCCGATACTCCCGAGGAAATCGCGCCCAGGGTTCCCATCGAACACGGCGCGATGACGGTGCCGTCCAGGCTGAACGAGCCCGATGCGACGGGACTCGCGAAATCGTCCGGACGGTGCAGGGTAAGGATGGCGGGTGTTCCGCCGGGTCCGCCCTTGGCGCGGATTTTGCCCAGCCAGTAGCCGAGGGGGCGTCCGGTCTCTTCGAGCATCACGCGACCGCCCCAGGGCGAACAGGTGACGTGCACGATGGAGCCTTCGGACGCCAGCGCGGCGATCAGTCTGAGCGCATAAATGGCGCCTGAAGCGCCTGTGATGCAGACTAAGTGTCGCGCCATGGCAAACAAGATTATAGCATATATAAATCGGATGCAACGCCCGCAAGAATGATCATCGGTAATATTTCGTTGATTCCGTATGCCGCGATCCGAATGTGGCGCTCCGTACCGCCCGAGGCGAGCACATGTTCCACGGCGAGCAGGACGGCTGAAACGCCCAGCGCGATACCCGAACCCAGGCCGGCATAGGGTTTGAACAAAAAAATTCCCAGAAGGCCGACGAGAGTTCCCAAGTGGCAGAGGGCGGCGATCAGTCTGGCTTTTTTCGCGCCGAAGCGGGCGGGCACCGATTTCAGCCCTTCCTTCCGGTCAAAATCGATATCCTGGAGCGCGTACAGGATGTCGAATCCGGCCACCCATAGGGCTACACCGGCGGTGACCGGCAGGTACCGCCATTCGATCCTGCCCGATATTCCGATAAAGGCACCCAAAGTGGCGGCGGAGCAGGTCAGGCCCAGCCAGAAGTGACAGAGCCATGTGAATCGTTTGGTGTAGGAATACCCGAACACAAGGATACCGGCGAGCGGCAGGAGGATGACGCACAGGGGGTTGAGCATCGCCGCCGACAGTACGAGGAGCGCGAGCATCACCGCGGTGAAGAGTTTCAGTTCTTTCGGCTTCAGTGTGCCGACGGGAAGGTGGCGCGAGGCAGTGCGCGGGTTTTTGGCGTCGATGTCTTTGTCGATGAGGCGATTGAGGGCGTTGGCGGCGTTTCTGCCCGAAGCGGCGGCCAGGACTATCCACAGAAGGTCCGAAAGCTGCGGATGTCCGCCCGTTTCCAGGAGGACTGCGGCGATGGCGAAGGGCAGGGAAAACAGCGTGTGCTGTATCATGACGGATTCACCCAGCAGGGCCAGTTTCCTGCCCGGTCCGGCACTTGCGGCCCCATCGCCGCCGGCAGGCTTTCCGGTATTCATGCGAAACCGTATTCCTTCCAGCGTCCGTCCACGAGATCTACGATTTCGGGGTTCATGGCGAGCGGATCGGGCCATTCCCTCGTGTGCCCCTCATCGGGGCCCTTCCGGGTCGCGTCGATTCCGAGCCGGGTACCGTAGCGGGGCTGGGGCGATGAGTGGTCGAGCGCATCCAGCGGGCCGTCCGAAAGGACCAGATCGCGTCTGGCGTCGATGTTGTTGAACACTCGCCATGCCACCATGGACATGTTCTTCAGATCCACATCCTCGTCGACCACTACGATGAGCTTTGTGTACATCATCTGGCCCATGCCCCAGATGAAGTTCATCACTTTGCGGGCGTGCCCCGGGAAACGCTTGCGTATCGATACGATCACGCAATTGTGGAACACGCCCTCGAGCGGCATGGTCATGTCGACGATTTCGGGACAGAGTTGTTTGAGGATCGGCAGGAAAATCCGCTCGGTAGCCTTGGCCATGAAGCAGTCTTCCTTGGGCGGGATTCCGACGACCAGGGCTGGATAGACCGGATTTTTTCTGCGCGTGATGCGCTGCAGATGAAATACCGGGTATTGGTCGGGCAGGGAGTAGAATCCCGTATGATCGCCGAAAGGCCCTTCCAGGCGGCTTTCTTCCGGGTCGACATAGCCTTCGAGCACGAATTCGGCGTCGGCGGGCACAAGAATATCCGAAAGTGTGGCTTTCGTGACTTCACAGGGTTTCCCGCGCAGGAAACCCGCGAGCATCGCTTCCCAAACTCCTTCGGGAAGGGGTGCCGTCGAAGAATAGGTCACTGCCGGGTCAGAACCCAGGCTTATGGCTACGGGCATGCGCTGGCCCCGTTCGCGATATTTCTGGAAGAAATGCGCGCCGTCCTTGTGAAGATGCCAGTGCATTCCGCAGCTGCGGTCGTCGTATACCTGCATCCGGTACATGCCCCAGTTCTGGGCTCCCGTTTCGGGGTCGAGAGTGCAGACGACGGGGAGGGTGAAGAATCTTCCTCCGTCGAGAGGCCAGCACTTAAGCACCGGCAGGCTGTCGAATCCGGATTCGTCGTCGATCACCTGGTGGCACAGCGCATGGGACACGCGTTTCGGCAGGAACGACAGGGCGGTGGGAATCTTGGGAATGGCCGATGGTATGGCGGACATGAAAGAAAAGCCCCGCACCTGTTTCCAGAGCCAGGAAAGAAGCGTTTCGATTTCGGCCGCCTTGGCGTCGAGACTCTCGGCGCCGAGCGCGAAGGCCATGCGCGATTCCGTGCCCATCGCATTCATCAGAACGGGCCAGGGAGAGCCTTTGGCTTTTTCGAACAGAATCGCGGGGCCGCCCTGGCGCACTACGCGGTCGGCGATTTCGGTCATCTCAAGGACCGGATCGACTTCTGTCTTGATGCGCATGAGTTCGCCCCGGGATTCGAGCGCCGCCATGAAATCCTGAAGATCTTTGTATGCCATATCGGTCCTTTCTGTCCGAGTATAGCGCGCTCCTTCGGACAGTGTCACGAACCTTTCGGGGGGGCAGGGAAGGACTCCATCGCGCGAACCCATCGCGCGAACCGTGCCGCACTTTGTTATTTTCTTTCATCGGTATTTTATGGCTAATTCCGGCCGCTTTCCGTTATCCTTTGGCCCGAAGACTGGAAAGGGAGGTCCTCCCGATGGACGACAGTGCAATGATGGACAGCGGCGATATCGTGATCAAGCTGGAAAATGTATGCAAAACCTATCCGCTCGGAAAAACCGAAGTGCAGGCCTTGCGGGGCGTAAGCTTCGAAATCCGGCGCGGCGATTTCATATCGATAGCGGGGCCTTCGGGGTCGGGGAAGTCGACGATACTCAATCTCATCGGCTGCATCGATACGGCTACTTCGGGGAAAGTCGCGGTACTGGGCAATGATACCGCTACGCTCGATGACGAAAGGCTCACCGCTCTGCGCCATCGCGGCATCGGTTTTATTTTCCAGTCCTTCAACCTCGTGCCGGTCCTGAGTATCAGGGAAAACGTCGAACTTCCGCTTCTGCTGGACGGCCCCGAGGCGAAAAGGGAAGGCTGGCACGGCTCCGGTGTGCACGCCGGACGGGGTCGGTCCAGGATCGATTCCGAGTGGGTCGATCATCTCATTGAAAGCGTCGGCCTCGCCGACAGGCTGAAGCACAAGCCCGCCGAGCTGTCCGGCGGCCAGAGACAGAGAGTCGCCATAGCGCGGGCTCTGGTGATGCGGCCTCCGCTCGTCCTCGCCGACGAGCCGACCGCGAATCTCGATTCCGCCACGGGCGACAGCATCCTCGAACTCATGAGGCGCATGAACCGCGAATCCGGAACCACGTTCATATTCAGCACGCACGATCAGG
>JBDKUJ010000115.1:0-2911 GCA_039679665.1 Rectinema sp.
TGCCCGCCCGCGGAAAAGCCGCAGACGGCGATTTTGTCGGGCGATATCCGCCAGGCCGCCGCATGCCCGCGGATGAGGCACATCGCGCGGGACACATCCAGCAGGGGTGCAGGATGCCTGCACGGGGCGACCGAATAGTGCAGGACGAAGGCATTGAAACCCGCAGCGTTGAACTGCAGCGCCACAGGCTCGCCTTCCCGGGGGGACACGTATCGGTAGGCGCCGCCGGGGCACAGCAGCACCGCCGCGCGATCGCGGTCGCCGTCGAGAATATAAGTATCGAGTTCGGGTTCGAAGCCGTCGTCCGGGCGGCTTCGGTAGTCGCCCTTGTTCCAGATCCGGATTTTTTCGTGAATCATGATGGGTCCCTTGTCATATATTTCACCGATTCAAGATTTCGCGGCGGCCACGTCCGCATAGGTATCGAATACGCGGTCGAGCATCATGAGCTTGATGACCGCCGCCGCCTGATCGCGCAAGCCTGCGAGGCGAAAGAAGCCTCCCGCCTCGCGGGCGCATTTGAGGCCCGAGATCAGGGCCGAAAGCCCGGAGCTGTCGATGAAGACAACGCCGGACATGTCCAGGATAAGTCTGGATTTGCCCGATTCGACGAGCTGTTTGATCCTGTGCTTGAATTCGCCCGCGCTCGCGCCGTTCAATCTGCCCGAGAGCGCGACGATACCGCAATCTTCGCCGGAGTTTTTTTCTTCGATGATGAGATCCATTCAGGCCTCCTCAGGGTTCGGTGCGTAATTCAAAAGCGTGATTCAAAAGCATGATTCAGCGCGGGGTCCCGTGCGTATCGGCGTCGTCGGAGAGAAAGTCGGGCAATTGGGCTTCCCATCCTTCCGGGGGCCGATAGTAAAGCGCTTTCACTACTACGGCAAGCGAAGCGATATTGTATGCGCCCCAGACGAGATTGACCGTCAATCCTATCGGGTCGATGCCGCTCCCCAGGATGAACCGTACGACAGCGTAGACCGAGGCCGCTATGGTGAGGACGATCACTGTCGCCTGCGGCCAGATCAGGCGGAAATCGCGGCCGTCTTCCCTGTGTTTGGGCGTCACCACGAAAGAAAGTTTTTTTCCGGTCATCACGCTCAAGACGGCCTTGATGTTCAGCGGGAACATGGCGAGGTTGTACTGCTCGCCGCGCCACACCGGTATGCCCGCGGCCACGAACCTGAACATGATCTTGTTCATGACGAAAAACGGCACGAAGCGCGCGAAGAAATCCACCGACCAGGAACTCACCGGGGCGATACCCGTGAAAAAGAAAATTATGGGCGCGAGCAGGAGGACCAAATTGAAAAAGCCCGAAAAATACGAGTACATCGTCGAGAAATACATGAGCTTCTGCGGAAAAGAGAGGCCCTTTTTGACGAGAGGGTTGTCCCGCAGGAAGACCTGGATCGTGCCCTGAGCCCACCGGAGCCGCTGTTTGAGCGAAGATCCGAAATCTTCGGGCGCGAGGCCGTAGGCCAGTACTTCGGGATAGAAAACGCTTTTCCAGCCGAAGGAGTGGAGGCGCATGGCGGTGGCCATGTCTTCCGTTATGCTGATAGTGGCCAGCGCCTGCACCGGAATGGCCTCGTCGGTGCGCGACAGATTGAGGGCTTCGACGTATTCCTTCGACATGCGGAGGCTGTCCAGCGCCGCCGAAGGCGTCCGGCCGGCGATCGAATCCAGGTTCCCGATGATATGGCGATACACCGCCGCTGCGTCCATATCGCCGCGGTCGGCGAGTTCGTTCAGCACCGAGGCGATTTCCTTGACATCCTTCCTGGAGACGAGGAATTCCGCATCGCGGACGGCCTCCCCGATCAGGTCGCTCACCCGCTCCAGGGGCGCCTTGTCGTCGAGCGCCGCCCTGGCCGATTTGAGCCCTTCCATCAGGCGATCGACCGCCGCGCAAGTTTCCTCGTCGTTGCAGGAAGTTTTCGCGACCTGCTTCGAGAGCTTCGCGATGGTTTCCTTTTCCCGCTTTTCCATGGTCTCGACGTATTCGCGGATACCGATCTGCATGAGGGCTTCCCGCCTGAGCACGGCGTTGGAGCCGCAGAAGAAGGCCGCGTTCCAGCCGTCTTTCCCCTGCTGGATGGGCCCGTAGAACAGGGAAGCTTCATTTCCGAAGGGGTCGCCCGGGGGCAGGTTGTAGAAGAATTGCGGCGTCTGCACGAAGGCGACGGCCGGATCCGCGAAAAATCCCAGGGTTTTGCGGAATATTGAGGGCGCGGGTATCTGGTCAGCGTCGAGAATGAGAACGAATTCGCCCGATGTTTCGAGGAGGGCGTTGTTCACATTGCCGGCCTTGGCGTGCTTGGGCTTCCTGGCCCACTCTTCGCCTCTGCTTATATAGCCGCAGCCGATCTCCTCCGCCAACTTTTTCATGGAGGGGCGCGCCCCGTCATCCAGGATGTAGACCTTCCTGTCGGGCCAGTCGATGCGCATGGCCGCCCTGGCTGTCGTTCCCACGAGTTCCTCGGGCTCGTTGTAGGTCGTGATGAATACGTCGACGTCGGCCTTGTCCGGTGGGGCGAGCGCCACCCTGTCGAGTTGTCGCCATGACATAAGGACGAAAAGAAACATGTCCACGATGCCGTAGCTTTCGGCGATCACCATCGGTATCGCGAACCAGAGCGCGTTCATGTTGAGGCTCGCGACGTAGCGCCAGACTATGTAATTCAGTCCGAGCGCGGCGGCGGTGAGGCCTATCGCGCGCGAAAGGAGCAGGCGGAGATTGTGCCGCGCGGCGGATTTCATGCTTTTTTCTCCTGGGTGACCATTTTCACCAGATGCCAGTGGTTCAGGTTCGAATCGCCGGATTCGGGCGACGGTACCCGGTCGTGGGAATACTTCAGTTCGTCCACAAGCGCGCGGACGATATGGATTCCCCGCCCGCCTTCCTCGA
>JBDKUJ010000116.1:0-1587 GCA_039679665.1 Rectinema sp.
GGCGTGTTTCGGGCATCCCGGTATCATAGTCGATACTCATGTCCTCAGAGTCGCGCTGCGCCTTGGTCTCCACGACCGCAGGGAGCCGGCGGAAGTGGAAACAGTCATCGAGACGAATCTGGCGCCCGAATTCCGGACCGCGTTTTCCCACGCGCTCAACCGGCACGGAAAGTACGTCTGTACGGCACGCAAGCCCGCATGCATGCTTGGCGCTTCCTCCACGGTCGCGCCCTGTCCTCTTCTTTCCCTTTGCCCGCGTATCGGGCTTTAAATCCCGGGAAGAGAGGCTTTTTCAAAAGTCGGAAGGCTTTTGAAATTGGCTCAAGAGTCCGAAAATTGAAGCGCCAGCCTGCCTTTTGTACGTTGTATCGATATGGAGTGCATGGACGAAATCCCCGATCCGATAGCGACTGTCGCACGCGAACGTTTCGGCGTCGCATACCTTTTTCCGCTTCAAAGGATGGTGATCGCCAACATTCTGGATGCGGTTCTCGCCGACGCCGCGGCCTTTGTCCCCGACGGCCCGAGCGCACCAGAAAGGCCGAAATTGCGCCAGCTCGTCCTGCTCCCGACGGGATTCGGAAAATCGCTCTGCTTCCAGCTCCCTGCATTGCTGGCGCCCGGACCTACTCTGGTCGTGTATCCCCTGCTTGCGCTTATGTCCGACCAGAAAAGACGGCTCGATTCCTGCGGCATTTCCAGCGCTCTGTTCCGCGGCGGTATGGACACTTCGGAACGGTTGGAACAGGAAGGCGCCGTGAAAAAAGGTGAGGCGAAAATCGTCATCACCAATCCGGAAAGCCTGCGCTCCGAGCGCTTGAAGGATTTTCTGGCCGGAGCCGGCTTGTCCCACATTGCGATCGATGAAGCGCATTGCGTGTCCGAGTGGGGAGAGAGTTTCCGCCCCGCGTACCTGGAATTGGGTCAGGCGATCGCAGCGCTGGACCCGCCCGCGGTGAGCGCATTTACCGCAACTGCCAGTCCCACCGTATCCGAATCGGTATCGCGCAGCCTTTTCGGCACGCCAACCTGCCTGAGGATTTCGGCCGATCCCGACAGGCCGAATATCCATTTTTCGGTCGCAACGACACTCGAAAGAACACATACCCTCCTTCGCCTGGTCAGATCGATGGAAAAGCCTCTGATCGTGTTCTGCTCGTCGAGGGAAGGATCGAAAACACTGGCGGAAAAAATCAGCTCGGGACTGGGCCTGGATACGCGCTTCTATCATGCAGGCCTGGAACGAAGCGAAAAGACGAAAGTCGAGGAATGGTTTCTGCACAGCCAACAAGGCGTTCTTGTAGCCACTTGCGCGTACGGTATGGGGGTCGACAAGAAAAATATCAGGAGCGTCGTGCATTTCGATCCGCCGCCAAGCGTTGAGGCTTACTTGCAGGAAGCGGGGCGCGCCGGGAGGGACGGCCTGCCTGCAAGGGCGGTACTTGTCCATGCGGCATGCGCTGCGCCCGACAGGGAAGGAGGCTTGCGGGCCGAACGCCGTCTGGCTCTCCGGGCGTACGCCGATGCAGCGACCTGCAGGCGGGACTTCCTGATGCGTCTCATGGGCGCCGGGATGGAAGGGCCCTG
>JBDKUJ010000117.1:0-3031 GCA_039679665.1 Rectinema sp.
CCTCTTCGTCGGCGTCGGTGGTAATCGGAAACTTGCCGCCGGTGGCGGCCGGATGTTCCGCAGCGCCAACTACTGACTGGTCTATTGACTGGTCAGTAGACCGATCCCCTTCCCCCGCTACTTCCGGAAGTACGGGCTTTTCGAAATCGGTAAAGGAACCGTCTTCGATCGTATCGCGCTCGGGCGAATCGGCCACTTCCTCGATCTTCTCGTAGAAGGCCGACCTGCGTTTGGCCAGCTCGCCGTTGAGCAATTTCTGATACTCGAGGATTTCCTGGAAAATGATGTCCGAAAGCGTCAGGTTGGCATTGAGAGCGGCCAGCTTGCGCTTCATGGGTTCGTCGAAAGGCGTGAATTCAGCCTTATACACGAGTTCGTGCTCGACTTCGGCCCAGGCTTCCTGGAGAATCGTGCGTAATTGTATTTCAAAGAGATCCCGCTCGAGCCCCGGACAGGATTTCGCCAGGGATTCGGGTATCCGCGCGAGCAGATGGATGGATTCGTAGCCGAATTCGCGGAAAGACCGCTCCGCTCCCTTGCGCTCGATTTCGACCACATCGAAAACCTTGCAAAGGGCGCGTTCCGCCGTCGCGAGATCGCCCATGAAAGGGCATACCGCGCGTACCGCGATCACATCGTTCACGGGAATCGGGCTGATGCCCTCGTTGCGCGCCTTGCGGAGAAGCCTGAGCTTCTTTTCGTAGTATGAATCGAAGTCCTTGACCCGGCCCTTCAGCGTCGGCCGTATACCGACATTCCGCAACGCGGTCGCGACGCCGCTCAGAAGGTCCCCCAGCGCCTTGTCGAAACCGGGGCGAGAGACTGCATATGAGGCCTGCAAGGCGGCGCGGTCGGGGATTTCGTCGAGTCGCTGTTCTTTCATTGCAGTTAATGTACAACCGGATAGGGAATCGGCCAACGAAAAATCGCAGCGAACGGAAAAATTCCCGCAGATGCGGAGCCGGACGGAGAGCTCAGCGGGCTATTGTAGGCTCTCCGTCTATCGTGAGGACAAGCTTTCCCGAACCGGGAACCGAATCGCGCAGACTGTAGTGGATCGCTTTGACCGCCAGGGGAAAAGAAACTTTCGATGCTTCGAGCGCCTCGGAGCTGATATCGACATACAGAATGCCCGAGCGTTCCATTACGGCAAGCAGTCGAACATCGCCCGAAAACAGAGGAAGTCTGCCGCGTTCGCCGGAACCGATCAGAAGTTCGGAAACAACGGCTTCGGCCCGCTGCTCGATCGTACCGGTCGGCACGGGCTTACGGCGTTCGGAGAGCAGGCGTGTGCCGGTCGAGTCGGGGAAATGAAGAGTAAGGGCCCTTTCCGGAAAGAAAGTGCCGGCCAAAAGAGCGATCACGGCGAGAAGAGTCAGCGTCACCGCCCATGAAGGACCGTGGTTGTGTCTGCTTGAATCGGAAAGCTCGCTCAAAGTCGGTTTACCCCTCGAAATGTCCGACAAAATCCACGATTCCATTGTAGATCGCATCGGCGATGCGCCTCAAGTACGCATCGTCGGCCAGGAGCGCGGCTTCGTCGGGATTGGTCACGAAACCCATTTCGATGAGGATGGACGGCATTTTCGCGTTCCGGACGACAAACCACTCCTCGGCTCTGATGCCGCGCGAAACACTTTCCCTGCCGATAGCCGAACCGAGGCGGTCCATGACTTTGCGCGCGAGAATGATGCTTTCGGTAGTGAACTCCTCTTCGAGCATCGCATTGAGAATGGGCGCGATCTCGTGCCCCTTGTCCTTGACCGTATCGGCATCGACCACAGTCCTCCGGTATTCGGGATTGAGATACCAGACCTCATAGCCCTTGGCGTCCTTGTTGAACGAGGCGTTGGCGTGGATCGATACGTAGATTATCGCTTCGTTGTCTTCGAGTTTCGCCCGGTTCGCCATCTCGACGCGCTCTTCGAGCGTAGGATAACTGTCGCCTTCCCGGGTGAGCATAATGCGCCGGTCGGGGAAACGGAGAGTCAGAAGTTCGGCCACGCGGTGCGCCGCCTTGAGGGTTATGTCTTTTTCGGCCAGACGGAGAGTCCCGTGTTCGCCCACGGCGCCCGTGTCCTTGCCGCCGTGACCCGGATCGATGAGGATGGCGGCCACTCTATACTTGTCGGCTCCGGCGGCGCGGATGGCCTCATAGCGGCGCGCCGCCTCCGCAACGAAGGCCGCGTCGAAAAAAATGCCGTTCCCCGTGTCCCGCGGCGCAGGTACGGCGACGGCTTCTTTCCAGTTCCAGAGAAGACAGGCCTGATCGAGGGCGAAACCGCCGTATACTCCGTTTTTTTCGAACCCTCCAGTACCGGTAAGCGGGTCATACCATACGGAAGCCCCGAGCTTTTCTCCGAGCTGGACGAGGTTTACGGATCCGGAAACCTTCTGCGCGGCCGCGGGTGCGACAGGCGCGACAAGAACCGCAAGCGCGAGAACGGGCAAAAGGGCCGAAAGCCGGAAAGGATGGATCAATCACTGCCCCCGGAGTCCGATCTGCGGCGGAAGCGTTCAAACCGTTCGAATGCCTCCTCCATGGAGACACCCGAAGCGTTTTTTCGCCACGACACGAGTTTCCTGTATTCGCGCAGACCTTCGCCGGCTGGGCCTCGCCTTGCAAGGAGGTATGGAATAATGTTCGCCACCGACGGACACGCGCCCGGATCCCGGGCGCATAGCCGCTTGAGCCAGAGGCGGGTCCATGCGGCGCCAGGAATTTTGCCGGCGGCAGGACCGGCCGCGGGCTCTGAGCCCTCGTAGCGGAGTTCGACCGAAGGCATGTGGGTGACGGATTCGCCTGCGGCCCATGCGCCCAGGCCAAAGTCGACGACCTGCCACCATGGATCGGAAATCGATTCATCGAAGCCGCCCGAAGCCAGGAAAAGTTCGGCGTCGTAAATACCGCAATAATCTCTCGGAAAAAGATTGGGAGAGGCTTCGGCGGCTTCTCCGCGGCCTTCGACGGGCAGAATTCCCGAGGAAACGGCGATTCGCGGTTTTATCCGCGCATCCCTGGCGGCCGGAG
>JBDKUJ010000118.1:0-5134 GCA_039679665.1 Rectinema sp.
AAGTTCCATATGCTGTTTCTCCTCGCGATAGCGCGCGTCAACGGCCCAAAAGGCGCCGGGCTTCGGCGAGGACTTCTTCCTCGCTCGGGATGACGCCGCCGCAGCGGCCGTAGAAATCCACCTTGGCAGCGCCGTTCACGGCCAACCGTACATCCTCCACCATCTGCCCCATGCTCATCTCGACGGCAAGGAATCTCTTGCCGCGCCTGGCGAGCTCGGAGAGCCTGTCGTAGGGGAAGGGCCAAAGACTGATCGGCCTGAACAGGCCGAGCTTGATGCCCTGCGCGGCTGCGGCTTCCATGGCGCCCTGACAGACGCGCGCCGAAGTCCCGTACGCCACGAACACGAGGTCGGCGTCCTCGACGCCGATTTCTTCGTAGCGGGTCAGCTCCCTGGCCGCCCGGCCGTAGCGTTCATACCTGGCGATATTGGCCACTTCGAGTTCGGCGGGCACAAGATTGATGCTCGTGACGTGATTGATCGCCCTGCCGGTATCGGCCTGATGCCCCACAGCCCAAGGTTTGCGCGGCAGGGATTCGATATCGATTTCGGGAGGAAGCGTGACACCTTCCATCATCTGGCCGATGAGCCCGTCGGCCAGAATGAGCACGGGAATACGCCATTTTTCGGATATGGCGAAAGCCTCGTAGGTGAGGTCCGCCGATTCCTGCACATTCTTGGGAGCAAGCACTATCGTGTGATAGTCGCCATGGCCGCCGCCGCGCGTGGACTGGAAATAGTCGCCCTGGCTGGGCGAAATGCCGCCCAGACCCGGACCGGAACGCGCAACGTTCACGACGACGCAGGGCAGGTCCGCGCCGCAGAGATACGAAATGCCTTCCTGCTTGAGCGACACACCGGGGCTGGAGGACGAAGTCATGGCGCGGGCGCCGGTCGCCGCGGCTCCGTACACCATATTGATGGCCGCGACCTCGCTCTCGGCCTGGATAAAAATCCGCCCGCGGGCGAGCAGGTGCTTGGCCATATAGGCGATGAGTTCGTTCTGCGGGGTGATCGGGTAACCGAAATAGGCCTTGCAGCCCGCGCGGATCGCCGATTCCGCGATCGCTTCGTTACCCTTCATGAGGCGTTTTTCTTCGGACATTCCTGCCTCCGTTTAGAGTTTGTAGACCGTGATCGCGACGTCGGGGCAAACCGCATAGCAGTTGCCGCAGGCGATGCACTTTTCGGGCGCCAGAGCCGACGAAGGGTAATAACCCCACGAGTTCGGCTCGCTCTCCGGTCCCAGAACCTTGGTCGGACAGGCGCGTACACAGAGCAGACAGCCCTTGCACCTCTCCCTGTCGATGACCGGTTTTCCTTTGTTGGCCATTCCGGCGCTCCTTGTTTTCGAACCCGATCAAGCGCCCGAAGCTGCCACGAGGGCGGCCAGGGCGATCGATGCGAGCTTGGTTTCGGACGTATCCGCGCGGCTTGTGAGCACGATGGGCCTGGCCGCGCCCATGACGATGCCGGCTCCCTTCGCTCCCGCGAGATCGAGCAGGCACTTGTACAGAATATTTCCGGCTTCGATGTCCGGCGCGACCAGGATGTCGGCGTCGCCGGCCACTTCAGAGACTATTTTCTTGATGCGCGCGCTCTCGGCCGAGATCGCGTTGTCCAGAGCCAGCGGCCCGTCCACGATGCAGCCTTTGATCTGGCCGCGGCGGTTCATCTGGGTGAGGACGGCCGCTGTCGCGGTGCAGGGCATTTTTTCGGGGTTCACTTTTTCGATGGCGGCCAGGAGGGCGACTTTGGGCATGGTCGCGCCGAGAGCGCGCGCGACCTGTACCGCCGAAGCGATGATGTCCTGCATGGCGGCGAGATCGGGGGCTATGTTGATCGCAGCGTCGGTTATTACGAGGAGTTTGTGGTAATGCGCGGTTTCCATGACGGCGACATGGCTCGCCAGGCGGCCTGCGTTGATACCCGTTTCCTTGTTGAGCGCGGCTTTCAATATGAGCGAAGTGTCGATGATGCCCTTCATCAGGATATCCGCGCCGCCTTCTCGAACCAAAGCTACGGCGCGCGCCGCCGCTGCGATCATATTTTTCTCGGACACGATTTCGAAGCCGGTCAGATCGACGCCATGACCGCCATAGGCTTCCGCCGCAGCAGCCGCGATGGCCTCGGGATCACCCACGAGTATGGATTCGGCGATGCCCGCGGCGCGCGCCTCGAAAACCGCTTCGAGAACCGAAGATTCCTGCGCCGCGGCCACGGCAAGTTTTACCGGCCCCAGGGCCCTGGCGGCTGCCACGATTTCCGCAATCGTTCTCATCGGCATTGCTTTCATCGGCGATACTCCAGAATGGGCAATTCGCCTGACAGAGCCCCGTACCCCGCCTTGGCCAGGGCCTCGAGTTCGCCTTCGCCGGGATAGGCCACTACGGGAGCGATGAAGGAACACATTTCGGTCAGACCTTCCACCACGTCGCGCCCGTAGGCGATGCCGCCGGTGAGGATGATGCCGTCCACCTTGCCGCATGCCGCCGCCGCGAGGGCACCGACAGCCTTGCCGACCTGATAGATGAATGCCTTGAAGTAGAGGGTAGCATCCGGATCGCCTGCGTGAAAGCCGTTTTCGGCATCGCGCATGTCGTTGGAACCTATGAAACTGACCATGCCGCCTGAACCGGAGATCATGCGCAGGACTTCTTTCTGGCTGTATTTGCCGGAAAAACAGAGCCTGGCCAGATCGCCCGCCGGAAGCGTGCCCGACCGTTCCGGGCTGAACGGGCCTTCGCCGCTCAGGGCCTGGTTTACGTCTTCGACCCTGCCCCTGCGATGCAGACCGACCGAGACTCCGCCGCCCATGTGGGCGACGATGAGGGTGGCTTCTTCGTAACGAAGTCCCCGTTCCGCACAATACCGTCTCGCGACCGCTTTCTGGTTGAGGGCATGAAAGATGGAAATGCGCTTGAACAGCTTGTGCCCCGATACCCGGGCCAGGTCGGAGAGCTCGTCGACGACCACGGGGTCCGCGATGAACGCGGGTATACCCAGCTCGACAGCGAGTCCATCCGCGATGAGAGCGCCCAGGTTCGAGGCATGTTCGCCGTACCGGGCCTCTTCGATATCGGCTTTCATATCGTCGTTTACGCGATATACGCCGCCGGGTATGGGTTTGAGGAGACCGCCCCGCCCGACGACGGCGCCCAGGGTGGACATGTCGAAACCTCGGGCAGCCAGAACGGCGCGGATCGCACGGTCGCGGAACTCGTACTGGGAAGCAATCGTGGGATAGGCCGACAATTCTTCGGCCGAATGGGTGAGGCCCTGGTCGAAAAGGCGGGTTGCGCCTTCGAATACGGCGATTTTCGTGGATGTCGAACCCGGGTTCACGACAAGGACACGTTGCAGCAAGGGCGCACCTCTGCGTAAAAAGCTTTGGTGGAGTATAGCACGGGCACCGCAAATGACAAGAGCAAATTTCAAATAATCAATAGCTTATTTCATCAAATGAAATATCTGACCTAATAAAGCTACTTTTAAAAGGAGGGACAATGCCAAAAGAATGACAAATGAATACCAAAGTGGGATGGCAGCGCCCAAAAATGGGAACGGCCGCCATCGATATCGATGTGCGGCCGTTCCGGTCAAAAAGTGCGACGGGAAAGAACTATGCTCTAGTCTTGTGTCGGTTCTGTCTCTTCTTCTTCTTGCGCTTGTGCGTCGCTATCTTCTTGAGCTTTCTTTTCCTTCCACAGGGCACGTTCGCTCTCCTTGGATTCAGGTAGCCGCGGATGGGACGGAAAACCGCGTATCGTCGGCGAGTGTACACGCAGGCCGGAAAGTCGTCAATAGGTCCGATGCGCCGAGTCGCTTTTCAGCTCAATTTGTCGACTTTCGACCTCACGCCTTTCCGGGGAGTGAGCTTGTCGATAACGATATTGACCTCGGCGACAAGGATGCCGGTAAAGCGCTCGATGTTGTCGACGATGTATTCCTGCAACTGGTGGGCGTTCGCCGCGAGTTTCGTACCGAAGGGCACTTCCAGGACGACGGTAATGCGGTAGCCCTGGGTATCGTCGCGTATCGCCATTCGCGTGACGCGCACCGAAGGATCGAATTCATCCACGCAGTGCATGACCATCTGGGAAAGAGCCGCTTCGGAAATGGACACTCTGCCCCGTTTGGTGTATTCGGGACGGACCACCGATTTTTCGTAAATCTTGGGCAGCGCGGCGCCGGCGCCGAAGTTGCGCTTCAAAAAAACACGCACCGAATCGTAGAAAATTGTCGGATAGTTGCGCCTGATCTCGAGAGCGGGGACAGGAATGACGTGTTTCCCTTCGACCTGGCGCGACTGGACGGCTTTTTCGATTTCAGCCCGGCTGGCGATATCCTCGATCTTTATGATCTTGCTCGGCTGGGGGATCTGGAGCCGCTCGCAGATTTTTTTCGCCATGCGGTCGGAAGTGCCAATGACGAGGATTTTACGGAATTTCTCCCTCTGGAGGGCGCGCGCCACTTCGTCGCGATGGGCTTTGTCGTGGAAAAGGGCGGTTTTTACGGCACCGAGGTAGTTCGCTTCCTTTTTTGCCGAGCGCCCCGCGATGAGCTGGTCGCCGCGGATAAGAAGCCCGTCGTCGATGATCATCTCGATGCCGTATTTCTGGGCGACCAATTTGGCGCGGAAACTTTTGCCCGTACCCGAGGAACCGACGAGCGCAAAGACGCGCACGCCGCGGATGAGCCAGAACAGGGCTTTGAAAAAACGTATCATCGGTGGAGTTGACTATAGCGGGGAGGATTCGTCGCGGTAAAGGGCCGGATCAGAGAAGCCGGAAGCGAGGGCGGTGATTTCGGTTTCGAACTCGGGGTCGAGTTTTCCTGTCCCGCGGAGGGCGAGAAGGTCGGTCATGCGCCAGAAGCGTCGGTTCATGGGGTCGACGCCTTTCGGAAAGGCCGCCGGCCGGATGGTCGCGACGAACACGGTACGCTCGGCTGTTTTGCCCGCGATTCCGATCTGTATCGGGTCCCCGGGAACGGCGCCGGCCAGCGCAGGATCGATCCCGAGTGAGGCGAGTACATTCCCCGCCGCTTCGCAGATATCCGCGGAAGCGAGCCTCCCCCGACCCGGGGCATCCCAGAGGGAAGTCCCGCCCGGGCCGGTTCGGACCGCATAAAG
>JBDKUJ010000119.1:0-2958 GCA_039679665.1 Rectinema sp.
TCACGGTGTTGGTGGCTTCTTCCGCGTTCGCCGTCGATGTGGATGGCGTCATCGCGAAGGATGAGTACTCGGGCGAGACGACCATGATCGATAACAGCTTCAGATTTCTCTGGAAAGTCGAAGGCGACAGGATATTCTTCGCCATCGACGCCGTGTCGCCAGGCTGGGTCGCCGTAGGCTTCGATCCCGGAACGATAATGTCCAAAGCCGACATGGTATTCGGCATCGTATCGGCCAATGGCGACGTAAAAGCCGTGGACGCATGGTCCGCGGGCATGTTCGGTC
Organism: Rectinema sp.; assembly: GCA_039679665.1. GTDB lineage: Bacteria > Spirochaetota > Spirochaetia > Treponematales > Rectinemataceae > JBDKUJ01. The sequence continues at coordinate 286 of JBDKUJ010000119.1, forward strand.
CGCCTCGCCCGGATGTCGATCTTGGCGGCAAGGCCAATGTCCTCACATACGCGGGAAAACGGAACGGCGACAAAGTGGTTTTCGAATTTTCCAGACTGCTCGCCGCCGGCGATAAATTCGACAAGACACTGCCTGCCACGGGAAAGGTCAAATTGATCTGCGCGATCGGTCCGAATCTCGATTCCACCGTCAAGCACAGGAAGACCGGGAAAGGCACCATGGACCTGGGGGGCGCAAAATGACGTATCTTCCCTTCCATATTTTCTTCATGAGCGCGGCCCTGCTCTGTATGGGTGCGGGAATCTATATCGCGCACTCGCACAAGTCGAAAAAATGGTGGCTGAAGGCACACAAGATTCTCAACATAAGCGCCGTCGTTTCGGCACTTGTCGGGCTCATAATGGGCGATCTGATGGTCGAAGCTCTCGGCGGTCCCAATTTGGGCCTGCCGCATATCTGGATCGGAGCGGTTACCTTGATTCTCGGTTTTGCCATGCCCATACTCGGTTTCGCCATCTTCAAAGCCAAAGGAAAGGAAAAAATCTCCGGTTTGAAGAAATGGCACCGGATCCTCGGCAGAACCACCCTGGCGGGACTCGTCGTAACGATCGTTTCCGGCCTGCTGACTGCCGGTATTCTGTAGGGGAATCGATAGAAGCCTACAGTCTGAGGATGCTCTCTTCGAGGCTTTTATCGATGGGGATGGACGCGGTCGTACGCCCGCCCGGCACGGCTTCCCCACCCAAAAAGCCGCTTCCCATCGATTTAACCGTGTGCACGATAAGTTCCGCCGCCGCTTCAGGCCGGATTTTCCCCGTGTCGATAAGGAGATCGTAGGCTTCGGGGTTGTCCCATCGAACTCCATACATCGATTCCACGAAAACGCGGCGCACTTCGTCTCCCTTACGCACCGTCGCCTGGGCCATTTCGAGTCCGCCAGCCAGTCCTTCGGCGAGGACTCTGTCGGCCCGGACGCTGAATGGCGCCTGAATCCGCACATTAAGGACATCCGAATATCCCGCGAACACCGCAAAAGCGCCCCGTCCCAGGATCACTGCGTCGCCGAGCCTGGCCACCGCGAGCATAGCTCTGTTGAGCATTGCGACCGTGGTACGCAAGCGCGAATCGAAGACCGCCCAGAATCCTATTTTTGATTCATAGTCGCCGCCGAATCCGACCAGTCCGTAATCGCTCAGGATTCTGCCCATATCGCGCTTGTCGACAAAGCGCCAACCGAGATCCACCGCGACTTTTCGCGCAATTTCACCGCCCGAACTGCCGTATTGCCTCGAAATCGTGACAACCGCCATGGAGACCCCCTTCCCCGCCGCGGAGGAGCGAAGCCCATCGAATGACATACCCTACAGCACCCAGTATAGTCCGGTCGCGCGGATTTGCACGCCCTGCCGTTTTGCACGCCCTGCCGCTTTGTGCGGCTCGTTCCGCATAGCCGAAAAGGGCCGCCGCGAGGTATAGTGACGTTACGAATGAACATACTTTCGATATCCGGCGGCGCAGTCGCCCTGAAGGACGGGTTTCTGTTCGAGGAACTCGACCTTGGCATAGAATCGGGCGAACGTCTGGGCTTGGTCGGCCGCAACGGGGCCGGCAAGACAAGCCTGCTGCGCCTGCTTGCGGGAACGCTGGCGCCAGACCGCGGAACTTTCGCCCGCAGAAGGAATCTGGCGGTTTCGGTGCTGGAACAGATGCCTTCCTTTTCCGGGGACTCGCGCATCGCCGATTTCCTGTACAGCGGATCGGCGCCTGAAATTGCGCTGGCGACGCGCCGCAACGCACTCATTGCGGCGAACTCCCAAAGCGCGGAACTGGCGAAAATCGAGCGGGAACTCGAATCATACGGGCCGGTCCCTCTCGAAAACCGCTATGCCTCGCTTTGCGTCGAGCTCGGCCTCGACGACCCCGAAAGAGCGATGGTTTCGCTTTCCGGCGGCGAAGCCAAGAAGGCGGCCATAGCCCGCGCGCTCGCGCCCCGCGCCGATCTCGTGCTCCTCGACGAACCGACCAATCATCTCGACCTCGATTCGATCGAGTGGCTGGAAGCCCGGTTGCTGTCCCCGAAATTCGCTTTCGTCCTCGTAACCCACGACCGCTGGTTTCTGGACGCTGCCGCCGACTCCATCCTGGAAATAGACAGGCGGCGCGTGTTCCGGCATCCCGGAAATTATTCCGCGTATCTCGAAAGAAAAGCCGAACGCTGGGCGGCGATGGCGGCCGCGGAAAACCGCCGTCTCGCCAACCTCAAGATCGAACTAGCATGGCTCATGCGCGGCGCGCAGGCGCGAGCCACCAAGAGCGAGCGCAGGAAAGACGATATAAAGGCCATGCGCGCGGCGGCTCTCGAAAAGCGCGACGAGGTTTTCGAATTTTCATCGGCAGAGAGCCGGCTCGGCAAAAAAGCGGTCATTCTGCGCGGCGCGTCCGTCGCTTACGGCGAAAAAATCGCGCTCTCGCCCTTTGATTTCGAAATCAGCCCCGGCGCGCGGCTCGGTGTCGTCGGGCCCAACGGTTCGGGAAAGACCTCGCTTCTGGACCTCATATCAGGCAAGATCGAACCGGCATCGGGAACCGTGGATCGCGGGGAAACCGCGCGCATTTCCATTTTCGAGCAGACCGCCGATTCGATCGATCCTGAGGTTTCCGTCGCCGATTACA
>JBDKUJ010000120.1:0-3808 GCA_039679665.1 Rectinema sp.
GAGCAGACCTGGACGGTGCCCGCTCCCGCCAGGGTCATTTTGATGGCGGTCTCGGCATCATGGATTCCGGTTGCCGCCGTCAATTCGATGCCGGCGCGCTGGAACAGCACGGAAACCCAGCGCAGGCTCTCGTGATAATCCGCAGGGGAACTCAAGGCCTGGGCGGACTTGAGTTTCATCGCGATGGTATCGATGTCGAAGCGGAAGAAGCGGTTGAACAGCACAAGGGCGTTGGCGCCCTCTTTCGAGAGAGCGCGCGCAAGGTGGGGCAGGCTGCTGTAATACTGACCGACCTTGACTGCGATGGGCAGTTTTGTGACTGCGCGGACTTCCCGGATCGTGGAAAGCACTTTGTCTTCGATGTCCTTGGATGAAGGCCCGACGTCGAAGGGCATGAATGCGACGTTGAGTTCGATGCCGGAGGCTCCGGCCAGTTCGATGCTTTTGGCGAATCCGGCCCAATTGCCGGCGCCCACGCAGTTGATGGAAGCGAAAACAGGCAGATCGCCTGCGATTTTTTTTGCCTCTTCGACCAGACGGATATACTCGCCCGCGCCTTTTTCCCAACCTGTGCGCCGCAGGAAAGCCTCGCCTTCAGGGTATGCGTCCAGATCGAGGCCCTCTTCGTCATGACCTATTTCGGCGAGGATCTGCTCTTCGAACAGCGATTTGAGTACGATAGCGCCGGGGCCGGCCGCGACGGCTTTTTCCACGCCTTCCGGACTGCCGGTCATGCCCGATGCGGCTACGATGATTGGATTTGCAAGTTTCAGGCCCACATAGTTCGTAGTCAGGTCTGCCATAGTGCCTCCTTTCGGCTGCCATACCTATATATCAGGATAGCACTATTTTGACTCTTCGAAGCGCGAAAATCAAGAAAAGACAGGGCGCCGGACGATAATCGGAGTATTCCCTCCCGCACGCCCTGCCTTTATCGTTTTTACGCAGCTTTTCGGCTCAGACTCCGGATTTCTCGCGGATGTACGCGCGGGCCTTGAGCGCGTACTCGAGAGGATCGGCTATGGCCGGGTCCTGCTCCGCCTCGACAACCCACCAGCCCCGGTAGCCGATCTTTTTGAGTTCGGCGAACACCGGAACGAAATCCACGTCGCCGTCGCCGGGGACAGTGAAAGCGCCCGACTTGACCGCGCCGAGGAAGCTCATCCTGTCCTTGCGCACTTTTTCGACAACGTTTTTCCGGACGTCTTTGAGATGCACGTGCTTGACGCGTTTGCCCCATTTTTTGAGCACCGCCATGTGATCCTCGCCCGCAAAGACGAGGTGGCCCGTATCGTAGAGAAGATCCAGCTTGCCGGTCTGGGTGCCTTCCATGAGCCTGTCGATTTCCGCGGCAGTCTGAACGCCGGTACCCATATGATGGTGATAGGTCAATGTCATGCCCTTTTCCGCGGCGAGGGCGCCCAGGCGGCACAGACCATCGCAGAGGCGCTTCCACTCTTCATCCGTGAAAACGGGCTTCGCGTCGAAAATGGGAAGGTCCTGCCTGCCCTGGATCGAGTGGCCCTGCTCCGCCGCGCCGATTACGCGCGAGCCCACGGCGTGGAGGAAGTCGCGGTGCTTCAGAAATTCCTTCTCCACTTCGGCGTAGGGCTTCGTGGTCAGAAACGAGGAGAACCACGCGTTGCAGATCGTGAGGCCGCGCATGCCCAGCGCCTTGTTGAGGACGGCCGGGTCCTTGGGGTACTTGTTGCCGACCTCGCTGCCCTCGAAACCGGCGAGTGCCATCTCGCTCACACACTGTTCGAAGGGGATCTGGCCGCCCAACTCGGGAAGGTCATCGTTGGTCCACGCGATGGGTGCAATAGCCAAGCGCACGTTCTTCTCGCTCATGTCACGCTCCTTGCCGATCTCGAATCTCGAATCTCGAATCTCAGAATTTCCGCGCCTTCGCAACGTGCTCGCGCACATTGCGGGCAGCCGCGACGACGTCGGGGTTGGAGGACAGCTCCGCCGTGCCGACGCGCCACCAGGACTCATAGTCCCTGGTCATGGACTTAGGGCTCACCTTGGCGTCTATGACGACGGGGCCATCTTCCTTGAGCGCGCGCCTTACCGCTCTGCGGAACTCATCGACCGTACTTGCCCGGAAGCCTTTGGCACCCCAGCTCTCGGCGTTCTTCGCGAAATCGACGGCCACGGGAACTCCCGTGAGACGGCCCGTCGAGGCTTCGCGCCGCTTCCACTCGTTGCCGAAGTGGGTGATGCCCTGGCTCGTCTGCAGATTGTCGATGCACTGGAAACCCGAATTATCGAGAACGACGACGATGATCTTCATGCCTTCCTGCACTGCCGTGAGGAGTTCCGTATGGAGCATCGTATACGCGCCGTCGCCGACTATCGCGACGACTTCGCGGCCGGGCTCGGCGATCTTCGCGCCCAGCGAAGCGGCGATCTCGTAGCCCATGCAGGAAAAACCGTACTCGACGTGGTAGGTGCCGGGGCTTCGCGGCCGCCACACGCGCTGCATGTCGCTCGGTACGGAACCGGAACCGGCGACGATTATAGCATCCTTGGGAAGAAGGTTGTCGTTGAGTTCACCGAGCGCGCGGACCTGCGATATACCGGCGGGGTCCTCTTCCGAGTACAGGCGATCCACCTCGGCTTTCCAAAGACCCCGTTCCCGCTCGATTGCCTGGCCCCACGAGGATGTGTAGCCCTTTCGGGCGAGCGCCTTCGTCAGGCCGGCCAGGGCGATTTTCGCGTCCGCGATCAGGGGCTCGGCGTTCATTTTGTACGCGTCGAAGGACGAAACGTTGATGCCCAGGATCCTGCATTCGGGATTCTGGAAAAGCCATTTGGAACAGGTCGTAAAGTCGCCCAGGCGGGTGCCGACGGCGATGATGAGGTCGGCCTCCCTGGCGAGACGATTGGCTCCCAGTGCCCCCGTAACGCCTATGCCGGAGAGGTTGTAGGGATTATCCCAGGGCAGGAGGCCCTTCCCCGCCTGAGTCTCGGCGAAGGGCACGCGGAAGCGCTCGCAGAAAATTTTGAGTTCCCTGGCGGCATGCGAATACCGCGCACCGCCGCCGCAGATCACCAGCGGCTTCTTCGCGGCTGCGATCATCGCGGCCGCGCGTTCGATGGCTTCGGCGGAAGGCGCCGGGCGCTCGATGTGGTGGACGCGCCTGGCCAGGAATTCCTCGGGATAGTCGTAGGCCTCACCCTGTACGTCCTGCGGCAGGGCTATCGTCACCGCGCCCGTATCCGCGGGATCGGTGAGTACGCGCATCGCGTTGATCATCGCTGTCATGAGCTGCTCGGGACGGCTCACGCGGTCCCAGTAGCGGCTGACGGGCTTGAACGCGTCGTTCGCGGTCACATTGCTGTCGTAGGGCTGCTCGATCTGCTGGAGTACGGGATCGGGCTGGCGGCAGGCGAAGCTGTCGCCCGGCAGGAGGAGGACGGGGATGCGGTTCGCGGTGGCCGTTCCGGCCGCCGTCACCATGTTGAGAGCTCCGGGGCCGATCGAACTCGTCACGGCCATGATCCGCCTGCGCTCGGACTGCTTGGCGAAGCCGATTGCGATATGGGCAGCGCCCTGTTCGTTCTTGCCCTGATAGAAGCGGAGGCCGTGGTCGCCTGCGGCAAGGGCCTCTCCGAGGCCGACGATGCTTCCGTGGCCGAAGATTCCGACCACGCCGGCGACGAACTTCGTCTCTACGCCCTCTTCTTCGATGTACTGGTTGTCGAGAAACCGGACCAGAGCCTGGCCCATGGTCATTCGTATGGTCTTCATCGCTTCCCTTCTCCCGTCCTTCGCTCGGAGGGGATCGCCCATATCTTCGCA
>JBDKUJ010000121.1:0-6444 GCA_039679665.1 Rectinema sp.
TTCGCCTATATTTCCGCGAGTCACAACCCTCCGGGCCACAACGGCGTCAAATTCGGCGCCCTCTCGGGTGGCGTACTGCCGGGATCCGCGATCACACCATTGATCGCCCGGTTCAGAGAACTCGTCGCGGAGCCGGACCCGGCGGCATCGATGTATACCCTCATCGCATCGGCCGAAAGGGCGGACCTGCGGCGGATATTCTCCGAAACCACGAAATGGAAACGCCTTTCGCTCTCCGCCTATACCCTGTTTTCGCATCGTGTCGTCACGGGAAGGGAAAGCCTCGAACAGCAGAAAGAATTCCTGGACGAACTGGCCATGTCGTGTATGGAGCATCCGCTCGGCATCGTAGCCGACCTGAACGGATCGGCGAGATGCCTGTCCATCGACAGGGATTGGCTCGAGGGTCTGAATCTTCATACCCTTTTCCTGAACGATAGAGTCAGGTCATTTGCGCACCGTATCGTTCCCGAAGGGGAATCGCTGGATTTCTGCCGGCGCGAGCTTGAAAAGGCCCATAAAAACGATCCTTCGTTCGAATTGGGCTACAGTCCCGACTGCGATGGAGACAGAGGGAATCTGGTCTGGTTCGACCGGGCATCCGGGGCCGCGCATATTCTGGAGGCGCAGGAAGTTTTCGCCTTATGCTGCATTTCGGAGCTTGCCTGCCTTGTGCGCGACGGCAAAACTTCGCGCGTCGCGATAGCGGTGAACGACGGCACGAGTATGCGCATCGAAGAAATCGCCTCCCGCTTCGGCGCTAAGGTATTCCGGGCGGAAACGGGCGAGGCGAATGTGGTGGGTCTGGCCGACCGGCTCAGAACCGAAGGCTGGACGGTCAGAATTCTGGGCGAAGGCTCCAATGGCGGCAACATTACCCACCCTGCCATGGTCCGAGACCCTCTCGCCACGCTTGGCGCCATGATCAAACTGCTCCGTCTGCGCGATGGCCCGGGCGGCGAAGGGCTGTTCCGCATCTGGCTCCGTCTCTCCGGCTCGCATGAAGCCTATCGCCCCGACTTCGATCTGGGTGACGTCATCGCATCCCTGCCGCAATGGATCAGCACCAGCGTATTCGAGCAGAGGGCGGCTCTCCATATCCTTTCCGCCGACAAGATCGCCCTCAAGGAGCGCTATCGCTCGATCTTCCTTTCGTCCTGGGAAGGCAGAAAATCCGAATTGGCACGCAGATTCGGCGTCACGGGCTGGAAAGCCTATGCAAGCAACGGTTCATCCGAACGTGAGGTCGGCGAGGATTTCGCCTCTTCGGGTTCCGGCGGCTTGCGAATCGCGCTGACCCGGGCGGACGGAAGCCCGGCCGCTTTTCTCTGGATGCGCGGCTCGGGCACGGAACCTGTCTTCAGGGTGATGGCCGATGCCGCGGGCGGGAAACCGGAAGACGAGGAATATCTTCTGGCCTGGCATGTGGGCATAGTACGCGAGGCCGACGCCGCGACATCCTGATGGCATCTGGCATCTGGCATCCGTCGCCGGATGCCGAGCGCCTGGCGCCGGATGCCGGGGGCGCTTGTCCAAGCGCCCCCGCTCGTGTACTATACCGCCTCTATATAAGGAGTAACGATGGGTATTCGGGGCGAGCTGTACTCGGCGAAATTCGCGAGCGAGGGCAGGACCTATTTTTTCAATGTCAAGCAAAACCGCGTAGGTGACGTCTTCCTCAGCATCGTCGAAAGCAAACCGACCGAAGGAGAATCCTTCGACCGGCGTGCCATCGTAATATTCGGCGATCAGATGGAGGGTTTTCTGGACGCATTCAGAATCGCCCTCAAGTATATGGACAAAACGGGCAACAAAGTTTCCGCAACCACCGCGTATGACGACGAAGGCGACGCGGTCACTGAAAAGCCCCGATCCGATAACGATTTCAAGCCGCGCGAAGGTGGGTTCAAGCCGCGCGAAGGTGGATTCAAGCCGCGCGAAGGTGGATTCAAGCCGCGCGAAGGCGGGTTCAAGCCGCGCGAAGGCGGATTCAAGCCACGCGAAGGCGGATTCAAGCCACGCGAAGGCGGATTCAAGCCGCGCGAAGGCGGATTCAAGCCGCGCGAAGGCGGGTTCAAGCCGCGCGAAGGCGGATTCCGCCGCGACGAGGATCGCGCAGCTTCACGCAGCTATACCCCGGGAGACCACAAGGGCGGACAGGACAGGCACGACCGCTTCGCGGGAAAGGGCCCCAGGGACAAGACTCCCCCCAGGACCGGCAAGACGATCGTAGTCAGACGCAAGAAAAAAGAAGAAGGTTCGCTTTAGATCCTGAAGCCTGGCCTCTGCCATAGCGAGGGGCCCAGGCGGGCGATCGCCTCCCGGTGCGCTTTCGTGGGATAGCCTTTGTGCGCCGCGAAACCGTAGCCGGGAGAGACCAGATCGAGTCGCCGCATAACCGCGTCCCGCGCCACTTTGGCCAATATCGAAGCAGCCATGATTGCGGGAATGAGCGCATCGCCCGATACCACCGCCACCGCCGACCGGCCCAGATCGGGCAGGCGATTACCATCCACATAGACGAAGGCCGGCACAACGCCCAGGGCCAAATAAGCCCGGCGCATCGCGAGCAGACTCGCTCCGAGAATGTTGAACTCGCCGATTTCCTCGTGCGTCGCCCAGGCTACCGCCCAGAAAGGCGCATGCGCCGTAATCTCGATCCAGGCGGCTTCGCGCTTCGCGGCGCTCAAAACTTTTGAATCGGCCAGGATTCCGACGGGAAAATCGTCGGACAGAATCACTGCCGCAGCGGCCACCGGCCCCGCCAGAGGGCCCCGCCCCGCCTCATCGATACCGCAGACGCCGGAACCGACAGGAAAGCGGCCGGCGAAATCCCGTTCATGCAGGACTGACTCACGCATGGCGCCACTCGTCCGATCTATAGCCATCGATGACAGCGAATCCCGCTTTTTCGTATACCGTGATCGCGGACTTGTTGCCGGAGCGTACATAGAGAGTGATATCCCTGCCCTGCGCGCTCAAACCTGCCACAAGAGCACCCACCATGGCTGTGCCGAGCCCTGCATTCCTGAACTCGGGGCGAACGAATATCCCTCCCAACTGGTCGCACCGTAAGCCTCGCGCATTCGTATTCGCCTTGCCGGTAGGTTTTCCGCCACATAACGCGATTACGATTTCCTGCCGTCCGAGAAGGCGTCTGACCCGGATCGCCGCTCCCGAGGGATCGGTGTGCAGAGATCCGTACACTTCCTCCGCTTCGTATTCTTCCTGAAGTCGGGACAGGGCCCGAAAATCCCGCCGTTCGGCCTTGCGGATCAGGAAGCCCTGCGGAGTTGGCGGCAAGGCAAGAGATGTGCCGGACGGAACGGATGTGTCGAAAGGAACAGCCATGCCGGATGGAGTCCCGGCGGGACGGAACATGAGGAGGTATTCCCTCGTCTCAAGCCGTTCGCCTGCGGAAGCGCATTCAAAGCGTTCCACATCGCCGGCTTTGCCGGAAATCTGATGGATTCTGCGAGCGCCGCCATCGACGCCATCGAGGAGAGCCGGAAGTCCGTCGTCGCTTGCGCCGGAATCGGGCAGCAGCAGGTAGATCGAACCCTGACCCCGGACGAGCATGGCGCCGTCGGTATCGCGATCCTCCAACTCATGTAAAAAAAGAATGCCTTTCGCGCCGGCAGTACACGGTTCCACGGCAGTACACGGTTCCACGGCAGTACGCAGTCCCACGGCAGTACGTGTTTCCACGACAGGAGCGGCAAGAAACGAAGGTCGCAGGGAGTGTTCCGCCAGAGCGACGCAATGGCGTTCCGCCTTCCCGAGAAAAGCCGTGAATCCCGGCAAATCGGTACTGACCGCGTAACGCCAGCCGGTCATGGCGAAAAGCCGGCCAAAGGAACGCGCCCATACGCCTTTGTCTTTCCGGAAAGGACATCTATTCCGGCGCGGATACTGAAACCCGCATGGCTGTACACCGCTACCGCCGCCTCTGCCCAGACGGCTCCTTTTACATGTACCGGCGACAGTACCGACAGGATCGCCACCTTCGCCCCGGCCGTTTTTGCGGCTTGCGCGAATTGCAGCCCCGCGCGATTGGCCACACAGACGACCACCGCATCGTATTTGGCGGCTTCCCGGCTGAAAACCGCCAGTTCCCCTGGCAGGGCTTCCTCTGCGGGAAGGTATGAAAAACGCATTTCCGCGGCGCCCGGCCAGGCCGTTTTGGCCGCATCCAGAAAATCGCCGAAAGGACCTGCCACCAGTATTTTGCCCGACGGCTTGAAAGGCAGGCGATCGGCGCCCGTCAGAATCGTGGCACTTCTGTAGGCAAGAGCGCGGAAAAATTCGGCCGCGCCCGGAGCGGGAAGGTTTTTCTCCGCCGACACGGACTTCGGAACGAGCGCCTCGCGCCCAAGGGGCTTGAGCCTGTCTATTTTCAGGGCGACGACCCGCCGGGCCGATTCGCGGACGCGAGCACTGAATTCCGGATCGCTGCGCATGGCTTCGGTCAGCGTTTTCCAGATCGCGCCGTCGACCACAGGCGCCGTCGAGAGTACCAGCATGTCGTTTCCGGCGAGAATCGCCTTCCGGCATGCTTCCGCGACTCCGGAATCACCCGAAACTCCATACATATACATGTCGTCGGTAACGGCTACACCACCAAACCCCAGTTTTTCGCGCAGAATATCCGTCATGAAGCTGCGTGAAAGGCTGGCGGGCTCGTCCGAACCGGTCACTTCGGGAAAAGCGATATGGCCGCTCATCACCGCCTGGAGCCCTTCGGCGATCATCATCCGGTACGGCACCAGCTCGCGGTCGAGAAGAGTGGCGAGATCGGCCCGGATGAGCGGCAGGCTTCCGTGCGAATCGAGTTCCGTATCGCCATGGCCGGGAAAATGCTTTGCCGTGGCGATCACGCCGGAGTCCCCGAGCCCCTTTGCGTAGGCGCTGCCGAGCACTGCGGCTGTCATGGGATCATCGGAAAAAGCTCTTGGCCCGATGATGGTGCTGTCGGGCCGGGTCGCCAGATCGACGACGGGCGCGAAATTCATGGTGATGCCGAGCGTCAGCAGTTCACGGCCGATATAGAGGCCGCTCATGTAGGCGTCGTACGGAATGCCCGACGCCCCGATAGCCATGTTTCCGGGAGATTCGGAAGTCCGACCCTTGACGTGACGGATCCAGCCGCCCTCCTGGTCGGTGGCGACGAGAGCGGGAATGCCCTGGCCGCGCGCGAGCGACGCTTCCTGAAGGGCTGCGATCGCGGCGGCCAGCCGCGTCGTATCCTCGGCGTTCCAGCCGAAAATCTTCACGCCACCGATCCCGCGGGCACGTATCCATTCCAGGAGCTCAGGCTGCGGGTAAGCGCCTTCGTACCCCACCATCAGGAGCTGGGAAAGCGCTTCCTCGTCGGACATCGCCTCTACCAGGCCCGAGGCGAGCGCCGCCGCTTCGGCCGCCCTTTTCGCCTTTGGCAGAGCCGAAACGTCGGGAATGGACTGGAAAGTCGGCTCGTCCCTGCCTGCCGCCGCCAGGGGAAACGCCGCAAGCGTCAGAAAGGCGATCGCGGCAAGGGAGGCGGAAACATTCTTCACGATGCGGCGAAAATCAGGCGTAAGCCGCACCTCTCAGCTCGTCGATGTAGGCCGAGGCCGAATGTGCGGCAACGGCTCCTTCCGCGCAGGCGGTCACCACCTGGCGGAACACCGAGACCCGGACGTCGCCCGCGGCGAAAAGCCCGGGGATATTGGTAGCCATGTGCTCGTCGGTGTGCATGGATCCGGATTCGTCCTTGATACAATCGGGGACCAGGGCGGTCTGCGGATCGGACCCCACAAACACGAAGACTGCGTCCATGCCGAGTTCGCTTTCCTTGCCCGTTTTCGCATCGGCGATGATCACCGATTCGACCTTTTTGCCGCCTCTGATTTCCTTTACGAGCGTATTGAAGCGTACTTCGATCTTAGGATTGCGCAGCACGCGCTGGGCGAGCGATTTCTGCGCACGGAACCGGTCGCGGCGATGCACCATGATCACTTTGTCCGTCAGGTTGGCGAGGTACATCACTTCGTCGCAGGCCGTGTCGCCGCCGCCCACGACAAGGATCCGTTTCCCCTTGAAGAAAGGACCGTCGCAGGTTGCGCAATATGAAACGCCCCGACCGGAAAACTCCGCTTCGCCCGGCACGCCAAGGTAGCGGTGTTTCGCTCCCGAGGCGAGAATCACCGCGGAGGCTTCCAGCGGGCCTTCGGTGGTTTCGAGTAGGAAGCGCGTGCCTTCTTTTTTGAGCGTGGAAACGGTGGCGGACAAAAATTCGGCGCCGAAACGTTCGGCCTGTATCCGCATTCCTTCGGAGAAGTCGTATCCGGAGATAGGTTCCGGGATGCCGGGATAGTTTTCGAGCCTGTCGATCAGAAGGGCCTGCCCTCCCGGCGCCATTTCTTCGACCACGAGAGTGCGAAGATTGGCTCTGGCTCCATATTG
>JBDKUJ010000122.1:0-1642 GCA_039679665.1 Rectinema sp.
ATTCCAAGAAGGAGATCAAGGCGCAGATCTCGTATTCGGCCAACCTCCTCGGCCTGGCCGAAGAAGAGCACGCAGGCGGCGCTCTCGTCTTCCCCTCCTACAACCACGGCACGCGCTTCCTGCCCGATACGAACCTGAATTCGCGCGGCCACTCCATGCGCGACGTGTTCGAACTCATGAAAGGCAGAATCGAGCCGAAACCCGAAGGCTACGCCGTCGATCTCACCTTCCCCAACATCGTCTACCTGCCGGAAGACGCCGTCATTTCCCTCCAGGACCAGACAGCCCGCTGGACATGGGAAGGCAGACAGGAGTCATTGCGGATCATCCCCGGCGAAGTGTATGTGCATCCAACGGGATACCGCATCCGGATGGATCGGCACCAAGGCTCGGGCGCATGGCGCCTGGTCGGCACTACCGCCGAAGGCCTGCTCTGCCACAAGCCCTGCACCGTCTCGGGCGGCGGCAAGTCCGAAATCGCCAAATCCATCACCGATGCGATCACCTACTCGCCCATCACCATCGCCGAATATGACGACGACCTGGAAGCTGTGCGCCGCATAATCGAAAAAGATTACGGCGACCGGTTCCGCAACCCGAGCGAAAATCACGGCCGCGACGCACGCCCCATCTTTTCGCCCAAGCGTTCCCTCGGTTCCGTCATCAAACTGCTCTCGCCTTCCCCCATGTACACCGACGGGTACAATGCCTGGCTCAAGTCGGTGCCGGAGCGTATCAAAAGCCTGGTATTTCTGGTCAAGCGCTTCTATACCCCCGAATGGGGCGACGACTGGGCGTCCCGCTTCTCCGTGGACGCGGTCAACGGCACGACCGGCAACATCCTGAAATTCGAGGGACGTCCCGTACAGGGGTCCTACCTGCGTGTCGGCAGGGACGATCGCGGCATGCGCCGGACCTTCAAACTCCGCCAGGATTTCATGCCCGCGGAAAAACACCAGTGGGAGGACGACATCACCGCCAGCGCCGTGGCGCCCGTAAGCGCCCTGCGCAACCTGCCCGAATGGGCCGCCCGCCACAAGAGCCTGAAATTCGCGAAAAACATCGAAGCGAGGTTTTTCCAGCGGCCCGACGACGCGATCATTCGCGGCTACGACAAGCAGGCCGAAAAGGACATGGCCCGACGCGACAACTTCATCTCCAATTTCGAGCCACTCACCAAGGCCCGCGCCGCCGAGATGATCGAAAAGACAGTCCAGTTCACCGAATATACCGACGCCATGCGCTCTTTCATCGAAGGCATGGAAACCGATCCGGACTTTGAGTACTTCGTGGCATCGGACCGGCCGCGCATCGTGGACGGCGCTCCTTCCAAGAACCCGCGCTACCTCCAGCTCGACCCGAACTACGTCGATCCCGAATCCCGCTACCTCGCCGACCTCGGCCCCAGACTCTACCGCCGCGTGGATGCCGACAGACCCCTCCTGCATCCGGTGGGCGCCGTCCTGCCGGGCAGACGGAACAACCCTCCCGATCCCAAGGCGGGCATCCGCAGCCTCGCCGTGTACGGACCGATCCACTACCAGGATCTGCCCGAACTTTTCATGGATTTCGTATGCTCCCTCACCGGAAAGAGCCCTTCCACCACCGGCGCGGGCAGCGAAGGAGCGCTTACAAAAGGCCC
>JBDKUJ010000123.1:0-2353 GCA_039679665.1 Rectinema sp.
CGAATATGGGAGAGGAACTGGTTGCCCAGGCCCTCGCCTTTCGAGGCTCCCGCGACGAGGCCCGCGATATCGACGAATTCGACGATCGCCGGGACGCGTTTTTTCGGCTTGAACATCTCGACCAGACGGTCGAGACGCGGATCGGGCACCGCCACGATGCCGAAATTCGGGTCGATCGTGCAGAAAGGATAGTTGGCGGCTTCGGCAGGCGCGCTCGTGACGGCGGAAAAAATAGTGGACTTGCCCACGTTGGGAAGCCCTACGATGCCGCAATTGAGAGCCATGGATACCTCGCGCTTTCTTGGATCTGGACTTTACTCTATCCGGAAAAGCGCAATGCGGGCAATACTGCGTGTACGCGATATACTGCGCGATATATCGCGCGGTGGACCAGTGCGATGTCCTGCCGGAATGTGTCAATGCATGGCAATTCGTTTCGCATTTCGAAACAGGAGATTCAAAAACTGATAATCTTTGCTTTACGGATCGGGAAAGACATTGTACCATCTGAGCTGTTCCCGGTATCGATTTCCATCCGACAGGAGCTGCCGACATGCGCGACTTTTCCTCCCTGTATTCCAAGAACGCAAACAGCATGAAAAAATCCGTCATACGCGAATTGCTCAAACTTACCAATCAGCCAGATATGATTTCCTTCGCGGGCGGCCTTCCGGCCCCCGAGACTTTTCCCGTCGCCGATCTCAAGGATGCGGCCGATCGGGTTTTCGACACGCAGGCGGCCAAAGCCCTCCAGTACGGCACGACAGAAGGCGATGACCGCCTCAAGGCCGAGCTCATAAAGTACGAAGCGCGCAACGGCGTCAACATAGGTCCGCAGAACCTCATAATCACTTCCGCGAGTCAGCAGGCGCTCGACATGCTTCCCAAGCTCTTCCTCGATCCGGGCGATTACGTCATCGCGGGAAGACCCACCTACATCGGCACCATCCAGGCCATCCAGTCCTACCAGGGCAAAGTGCTCGGCATTCCGTTCAGCGCCGACAACGACGGATTCGACATGGCGGAACTCGAAAAACGTTATGAGCGCGCCATCCGGCAGGGCGCCAGGGTCAAATACCTTTATGTCATCCCCGATTTCCAGAACCCCACCGGCATATGCTGGAGCCTCGAAAAACGCCAGGCCCTCCTTCAGTTCGCCTACGCGCACGACTTGCCCGTAGTGGAAGACGCCCCCTACCGCGAAGTCCGTTTTCTCGGCGAAAGTGTCCCTTCCCTCTATCAGCTCGACCAGAACGGCGAAAACCGGGGCATCGTGATCGCCCTGAAGACCTTCTCCAAGATTCTCGCGCCGGGTACGCGCCTGGGCTGGATCGTGGCGAGGGAAGACCTGATTTCAAGGTTCGTGGTGGCGAAACAGGCTATGGACCTCTGCAGCAACGTATTCGCGCAGAAATGGCTGGCGGAATATCTGTCGACCGGCAAGCTGGAATCGGTCATCAGGCGGACATGCGACCTCTACCGCACAAAGCGCAACCATATGATCGCAATGTTCGAAAAATACATGCCCAAACGCTGGGATCTGAAATGGACAGAGCCCGAAGGCGGTCTGTTCCTCTGGATTTCCCTGCCCCACTACATCGACACGGACCTGATGATCCAGAAAGCCCTCGCCAAAAAAGTGGCATATGTGATCGGTTCGGCCTTCTATTTCGACGAGCCCGAACACAACGCGATGCGCATCAACTTCTCGTATTCTTCGCTCGAGGAAATCGAGGAAGGCGTAAAGCGGCTGGCCTCGGTCATCACCGAGGAAATACAGGCCCACGAAGCCGGCCCGAGGGGACAGACCACTCCCGAAGGAGTCTGACGGCCCGACGCATCGCAACGCACCGGTTTCAGGAGCGAATTCCGGAGGCGGGGACGGATATCGTAAAGACGGCCCCTTCGCCGGGCTTCGAACTCGCCTCGAGGCTCCAGCCGTGCCCCCGGATGATGGAACTGGCGATAAAAAGCCCGAGCCCCAGACCGTCCTGCCGCCCGTCTCCCGAACCCCGATAATAAGGTTCGAAAATCCTCGGCAACTCTTCCGGGGCGATGCCGGGGCCTTCGTCGTCGAAACGAAGGATAAGGCCCTCTCCATCGATGCGCGCCTGTAGGTGCATGCCCGCGCCGACCGGAACATACCGGAGCGCATTGGTGAAAAGGTTCTCGAAGGCGCGCTCCAGAAGGCGCGCGTCGGCGGAAACGCGAAGGTCTTCCGGCAGAAGAATCGCGGAGGAAAATTGCCTTCCGGCCGCGGCGGCCTCGTCCCGGTATTCGGACGCGAGTCTGTCCAGAAAAGCTTTGAGCGGCAGATCCTCGAAACGCATGACCCACTCTCCCGTCTCCATTT
>JBDKUJ010000124.1:0-1514 GCA_039679665.1 Rectinema sp.
GCCTGTTCCCATATGAACACCAAAACCAGGAATCTCGCCTGGGATCTGGCCGATAATCCTTCCGAGCTCCATCTGGACGAGAATATCGCCAAGGCGCAAGGGATCGAACAGAAGACATGGCGCCTTCCTTCCGAAGCCAAACTGCGCTTCCTTCTCGGATTCCTCGAGCGCGGGGAAATCGCCAAAGCGTGCATTTTCTGCAATCTGGAATCGAGTGCCGACCTGCTCATCTCGGGCCTGGCGGCGAATGGGCTGTCGGTCCGTGGCGTGCGCTCCCTTTCCCGGGACCTGCGGGGTTCCGGCCGTCCCGACGCACGCAATGCCGGGAAAAGCGGCACAACCGGCACAACCGATATAAATGGTATAACCGGTACAAAGGGAATCGCCGGAGCGGAACGTTTCGCGCCCGGAGCCGAAATGCTGGTCTTAAGCGACCAGGGAGCCATCGGTCTCGATCCCAAACCTTTCGCGAATCTCATCAACTTCGACATTCCCCTCGAACCGGAAGCGTATTTGAATCGGCTCGATTGGGTCGACAGGGCTGCACCCGGAGCCGGCGTGACGAATTTGGCCTGCGAACGCTACGACTACGGCCTGCCTGCGATCGAGCACCTCATAGGAGTCGGTCTGGCGGCAGTCGAGGCCGATCCTTCCCTGTTTTCATACGAAGATTTTTCCGTTCGCGTTCCCGGTTCCCGGGAACGCGAGAAACGGGGAGATTCGCGGGAGGGGGTGCGAGGGGATGTGCGCCGCCCGCCCCAGGCGCGCTGGAAATCCTCCAGAGGAAACGAAGGGCATGAAGATTCCAATGCTCCCGACATCCGCAGGACGGTGGCTGAAGCGGCCGGCGGAATGGTGCAGCCCGCGAGCCCGGCCAAGCGTCCCGTCCCGGGTTCGCCGCCGCCGGAAAATCGATCCGGAGAGCCGAAAAAGCGAAAGCAAAGCAATGCGAGCGGTCAGAAACGCCTGCCACAAAAGCCCGTCTTCAAAAACGAAGCAGATTCCGGACGGATCGACCGGAATCCTTATGGCATGACAACCGAAGAACGTATGAAAGCGTATCGGGAAAAATACGGCAACCTGGCGGGGCGCATGCCGGAGCGACGATCCGGGCCCGTGCAGAGCAGAAGGCCCGCGCGGGAACCGGAACGGAAACCGATGCCGCAGCGCGCACCGGAACGCGCGCCCGAACGGGCCGCACCTGAACGGACACCGGAACGCGCACCGGAACCTCTTCGCTCCGAAGTCACGGAGAAAAACGGCTTTTGGGGGCGGCTGACCGGACTGTTCAAAAAAAAGGCGAATGAAGCGCTCCGATGAAATGAGCCGGAGCATATTTTCCGGCAAGGCGGTCAAACCATGAAAATAGTAACCCATACCGTAAAACCCAGACTCGACGGCCCCCTGGCCGCATTGGACGGACTGGCGCACAACCTTTGGCTCTCCTGGAATTTCGACGCGGTGGCTCTCTTCATCCGCATCGATCCGGAAGCATGGGCCGCTTCGAACCAGAA
>JBDKUJ010000125.1:0-2906 GCA_039679665.1 Rectinema sp.
GCCGCCGACCTGCCGAAATACCGGACAGCGCTGGGCTTGCAGGAGAAATTCGCTTTCGCCGCTATCGCCGCATACCTTCCCGCCGCGGGCGCGACGCACCCCGAGGCCGATGTGCGTGCATTCCATGTGTCGTTCCGCGAGGCCCTGCGCTACAAGACCAAGGTATTGACCGCGTCGGTCTTCGCGGGATATTCGCTCGCCCTCGTCCCCGTCGCGGATCCGGACGAAGCTCCCTCCTCGGCCGCGCTTCTTGAATCGATCGCGGCCGAAGCGTATGGCGCCGGGAATCGGGGAGGAGCCCTGAAACTGGGCTTCGGCTCTGTCATGCCCCTGGATTCCGCCGACATTTCCTGGTCGGAGGCGCTTGCCGACCTTCTGGGCGCAGGAGGCGGAAAATACGGCAGCGTTCGCGGCGATGAAACCGAATACAATACTGGCCGCAGGGATCGCGCGGACGAAGCCGGTATCGAAGAAAAACCTTTCGAGGACGACGAGAATTTCCTCGAAGCGGTCAAGGAAGGATCGCCCGGACGCGCCGGATTCGATCTCGAGCGCATACTGGCGGCCGAAGGCTTCGATTCCGCGGAACGCGACTGGAAGGAGAATAGGGCGGGCTTGTACAGAATCATCGCGCTTTTTGGCGCCGCCTGCCGTTCCCTCGCGAGGAGGGGGCTTCTCGATCCGGCCGGCTGGCTGTCCTTGCTCGATATGGAAGGCATCTCCGCCGCATGGGGCAGCCCGGTCTTCGCGTCCGTCGTCAGGGCGCGCTTCGCGGCGCTGGCGAGCGCGGCCGGCAGGGCACCCCGGCATTCACCTCCCGTGGCCGGAGCCATTGCGTATGTCAAAGAATCCTTCGGAGGGGCTTTGAGCCTCGAAACGGCCGCCGATTCGGTCGGCATCTCGCCGCATCGGCTCTCGAGGCTTTTCGTCGAAGAGACCGGAAAGGGTTTCTCCGATTATCTGATCGAATTCCGCATCGGGAAGGCGAAGGAAATGCTTCTCGAACCTTCCGCTTCCGTCAAAGCGGTGAGCATGGCATGCGGGTATCCCGACCCCAACTACTTTTCGAGGCTTTTCAAGAAAGTCACAGGGTGTACGCCGACTGCTTTTTCCCTGGGGACTGCGGAGGGAAGCGATGGGACGGTTTGACAAGACCACGGCCAAAGCTGCGTCCGCATTCGCGGTCGCGGCGCGATGTGCCGTCTGCGCGGGCTTCGTCGCCCTGGTAGTTTTTTCCTTCGCGGCGACCGGTTGCAAGGCGAAACGGCACAGCTTTCCGGCCGGCAAGACTCCCCTGATAGGGTTTTCCCTGGATTCGCTCGTAGTCGAGCGCTGGCAGCGCGATGTCGACATTTTCACGAAGGCCGCGCGGGACCTGGGCGCCGAAGTCATTCTCAGAGTCGCCGACCAGGACCCCGCCGTCCAGGAAGAACAGGTGAGGGAACTCATCGCGAAAGACATCGACGTGCTCGTCATCGTGCCCAACGATGCCGACAGGCTCTCCGCCGTGGTCTCCGAAGCGAAGGCGAAGGGAATTCCCATCCTGAGCTATGACCGGCTCGTCCGGCGCGCGGGCGTCGATCTCTATGTGTCCTTCGACAACGAGCGCGTCGGCAGTCTGATGGCCGATGCAGTCTCCCGCGCGGTGCCATCCGGATCCTATGTCGTCATCAATGGCGCGAAGACCGACAACAATGCGGTCCTGATCAATGCGGGCATCCATGGTGTGCTCGACAAGCTGACCGCCGCCGGAAAAGTGCGGATCGCGGCGGAGATCTGGCCAAACGAGTGGGACTCCGGCGAAGTGAAGGCGCAGTTCGAAGCGGTGATCGCTTCGGACAGGCGCATCGACGCGGTGATAGCGGGCAACGATATGCTGGCCGAGGCCGCGATAGGCGTCCTCGCGGAAAACAGGATGGTGGGAACGGTGCGGGTGACCGGGCAGGACGCGGAGTTGTCGGCATGCCAGCGCATTGCGGAAGGTACCCAGTACGCGACCGTGTACAAGCCGATCGACAGGCTCGCCCTCAAGGCGGCGGGCTTCGCGGTCATGCTCGCCAAAGGAGAGCAAATCGACACCGACGCGTTCATCGACGACGGGAGGGGCAAGGTGCCTTTTGTCAGGCTCGAACCCATTCTCGTCACGAAAGACCTGCTCGATGCGACGGTGATCAAGGACGGATTCCACACCGAGGAAGAAGTGTACAGAAACATCGTGCGTTGAAGACGGGTCGCATATCTGGATTTTTCCGTCGCGTTGTTCGCGGTAAAGTGCTATCCGGCATTCCCGCCCATCCCGGCGGCGGCGAAGTATAGCGCAATGCGGAAACATTCCTGCAGACTGTTTCATGAAACTGGCCCGATACTGACCGTACGCGGCTTTCCGCCGCCCGCGGCCCTCGGTCGCGACATGTTCAAGGAGGGGTTATCATGAAACGTTCCATCGCTCTCGTGTGCGCCATCCTGTTCGCGCTCGCTTTCGGAGCCTCGGCTTTCGCCCAGACCCAGGTCGGTATCATACTTCCCACCAAGGACGAACCTCGCTGGATCCAGGATCAGACCCGGTTCCTCGATGCCCTCAAGAGCGCCGGCATCAGCGCGAAAGTACTCTTCAGCCAGGGTGATTCGGCCAAGGAAAAAGCCAACGTCGAATCCCTGATCACCGAGAAGATCAAAGTCCTCGTTATTTGTCCGCAGGACGGAACCGCCGCGGCCGCCGCGGCCGACGAAGCCCGCAAAGCCGGGGTTAAGGTCATTTCCTACGACCGACTGATCCGCGACACCGCCTCGGTCGACTACTATGTGACATTCGACAGCTTCCAGGTCGGCGCGGCCTGGGGCACGTACCTCGTGAGCAAGGTTCCCGCGGGCAGCAAGGGCAACAACCTCTACCTGTATGCCGGCGC
>JBDKUJ010000126.1:0-8980 GCA_039679665.1 Rectinema sp.
TACCACAAGGATAGTGGCGATGAGGGCGATTTTCTTCAGCATTTCTGCCTCCTGGCTAAGGATGCCGACCATATCGGCGGATACATCCTTGGATTTTGACCGTCGGTTTCGACGAACTTTGGAACACCTATATGCGTACCAAAGCTTTGTCGCCCTCGGGCCATAATGAATCCTAAACATTTTGCACACCTTTCGGACGGGAAGTCAATGCCGATTATGGATTTTCCCCCCGAATAGAGTATATCATCGCCGAGACAAAACAGACGGGAAAGGAAGCTTCCTACCCGTCCGCAGGAAGTAGCAATGCATGCTTTTGCCGGAAAACGCCGTTTGCCCAGGGCGATCACCGCGACGCTCGCAGGGATGGCGGCCGCCCTTTTTTTCCTTCTCCGCAGGGAGGACCGTACTGTCGTTTTTGCCTATGGAGAGGGGCTGCTTATAGTATCACTGGTCTATTTTCTCGCAGCCTGGGTCGCTTATCTGAAAAGGGACGGAATAGGTTTTCTGAATTCGAAGTTTTTCAGCAAGGTACTCAGGAGTGCGGAAAGCTGGAAGGACAGAATACCGTCCCTTGGAGAAGCGCCTCCCCTGCCCGAAGTAACGCCCGTTTCGCCGGAGGGCCTGAAGGGCGAAGAAATCGAGCGCCTGAGAGCGGCCGAAGAAAATCTGAGGAAACGAATTTCGGGGGAAGCCCAGGAAGCCGAGGATCCGGAAATCCTCAGACGGCGAAGTGTGGCGTTTTCAAAGGATGCCATGATCTCGGGCTTTATTATGTTCGCGCTCTCGATGCTTTTCCAATATCTTCTCGTCTGATATTTTCTTGCCCGAACCCGAATCCGGTCAGAAAGTCCGAATCCGGCGGATTCAGGCTTTCGGACCCCGCCGCTTGGCCAGAGCCGAAAGGCCGAATACCAGGGCGAGCAGTAAAAAGCCGGCCGTCGCAGCGATCACCGGCGGCTGCATCGTCATGTCATAATCGAAAATGGGGCCTTTGAGCAGCTTCCTCGGCCCGAGCAGTACCTCGTAGGCGATGGACAGAACCGAATAGCAGACCCCCATGCCGAGCGAAACGATACCCATGGCCCGGGCCATGCGGAAGGTTTTTTCGTTATCGGTGGCTATGGCCACGCCGAGGGTAAGGCCACCGGCGAACGACACGGCGATGACCGCGGTCTGGAGCGCCAGGTCGACGAGAATCAGGGTGTGCATGCGCACGGCATCCATGGCCGGCGCGGCCGCCTTTTGCTCTTCGGTCCATTTCATGGCCGCCCGCCAGGCGCGATACTGCTCCGAAGTGTCTACCGTAGAGAAAATCGAGAGAAAGGCGCAGACGCCGAAGAGCACGAGAAGCGTCTTGGCCCGCCGGTCGAAAGAGCCTTTTTCATCCATGGAAACGAGTATATACCCTGCTCGACGATATGGAAACGGGCGCCGCGGTTGTACCTGCGGCGCCCGTTTTCGACATGAACTTCATCGTCCGAGACGCGACGACAGCCCGTATCGGGCTTTAGCGGACGGCGGCGATGGCCTCGGCCAGGACTCTGTCCAGAAGACCGGCGGGAGGCTCGGCGATGTGGCCGTTCGCCATCAGGTCCGCGGTCAGGGCGCGCGATGCCTCGATGTCGGCCTTGGCCCTGGCGTACACTTCTTCCCAGGTTGCCTGGACGCGGGCGACGCCTTCCTTTATTGCCTGCATGGCGACGTCGGCGGCCTGGACCGCGAACACATCGGTCTCTTTCATCGTCGCGATGATGTTGTTTTCGTCTATGCCGCGCTTGCGGGCGAAATCGGCTATGGAGTGGGCCGAACGGATGGCCATGCCGTCCGTGATTTTCCGGGCGCGCACCAGCAGGGCTCCCTTGAGGATGCCGGGGAAGCAGACGGAATTGTTGACCTGGTTGGGGAAGTCGCCGCGGCCGGTGGCCACGATGAAGGCGCCTTCTTCCTTGGCGGCGTAAGGCCAGATTTCCGGCACAGGGTTTGCGCAGGCAAAGACGATGGCCTTGGGCGCCATGGAGCGCACCCATTCACGCTTGACCGTATCCGGTCCGGGATGCGACAGGGCGATGAGGACGTCCGCTCCCTTCAATGCCTCGGCTTCGGACGCGGAAGCCTTGGGGTTGGTGCTGCAGCAAAGTTCCCATTTGCGGTAAAGACGGGGATCGGATTCGATATCCTTCCTGCCTTTGTGCAGGGAGCCCTTGGTATCGAACATGACCATGTTCTCGCCTCTGCCGCCGTCGGCCAGAATCAGCCGGGCGATGGTGGTGTTCGAGGCGCCGGCGCCGAGGAAGACGATTTTCGCGTCTTCGAGCTTCTTTCCGGCGAGCTGCAGGGCATTGATGAGGCCGGCCAGGGTGATGCAGGCGGTACCCTGCGCATCGTCGTGCCATACGGGGATGTCGCAGGAATCGCGCAGATCGTCGAGCACCTTGAAGCAGTTGGGCTGGCTGATATCCTCGAGATTGACCGCTCCCACCGAAGGCTGGAGCATTTTCACGAACTCGATGATCTTCTCGGGATCGTGCTTTCCGTCTTTGTCGCGGGAATCGATGCAGAGGGCGATGCAATCCACGCCGCCCAGATATTTCATGAGGAAGGCCTTGCCTTCCATGACGCCCAGGCCGCCCGGAGGCGTGCAGTCGCCGTCGCCGAGGACGCGGGTGGAGTCCGAAACCACCGCCACGAGGTTACCCCGGTTGGAAAGGGAGAACGAGGTATTGTTGTCGTCGCGGATGGTGGTGGAAACCAGGGATACGCCGGGGGTGTACCAGACGTTGAACCAGTTGAAGCCGTAGAGGCCGCACTTGGGTACGGTCTGCATCTTGCCGCCGTAGAATTTATGCGCTTCGAGGGAAAGTTTCTTCAGGAAGAGCGTCTGCGCCCTGGCTTTCTGCTCCTGCGTAAGGTCGTCGGGGAAACACTGCGAAAGATTGTCCAGACTGGGATCGAGTTTCATGTCGTCATCCTTCCGATGAGTGATGTAAGACCGCGGTCCAAGGCTTTTCCCGTTGGTTCCATATCGGTTCCATATCGGTTCCATGGGGCAAGTCTTTTTCCGGCGGGGAATCGTACCATGGCGCCGCCGCCCGTGCAAACATAATCGTACCTGTGCTAAGCTGTTGGCCGAAGCGGATTCAGAAGCGGATTCATATGAAAACAATTTTATCGGGAGGCGCGGCGATGCGTGAAATAAATATGGAAATGTTCAGTCTGAAGGATCGCGTGGCGGTCATCACCGGCGGAGGCGGCGAACTGTGCGGCACTATGTCGCAGGCGTTGGCGATAGCCGGAGCGAAAATAGCGGTGCTCGACATACGGCTCGAAAAAGCGGCATCCATCGCCGACGGGATCAAAGCCCGCGGCGGCATCGCGACAGCCTATGCCTGCGACGTGCTCGATCAGATCAGTCTGGAAACCGTGTACGCGGCCGTCTGCGCCGAGTGGGGCAAGCCCGATATTCTCATCAACGGCGCCGGAGGCAACGATCCCCGCGGCACTACCAAAGCCGAATTTCTCGAGCCCCAGAATCTGGGGAATGCGGCCGACGTCAATTTCTTCGATCTCGGCACCGAAGGGTTCCGCAAGACTTTCGATCTCAATTTTATGGGTACATTCCTGCCCACAAAAGTATTCGCGCGCGGAATGGTGGAAAAAGGCAAGGGCGTGATTCTCAATATGTCTTCGATGGGCGCCCTGAATCCCCTCACCCAGGTCGGCGCCTATTCCGCCGCAAAAGCCGCGGTCGCCAATTTCACGCGTTGGCTCGCGGTGCATCTCGCCCATACGGGCGTGCGCGTCAACGCTCTCGCGCCGGGCTTTTTCATGACGGAGCAGTTGAAGTTCCTCCATATCGACCAGACGACGGGTCAACTCACGCCACGGGCCAGAAAAGTCGTAGCGCATACGCCAATGGGTCGCTACGGCGATCCGGAAGACCTCCTGGGCGCCGTGATCTATCTCCTTTCCGACGCTTCGAGTTTCGTGACCGGAGTAGTGCTGCCGATAGACGGAGGCTTTTCCTCGTACAGCATCTGATGGCATCATCGTTCCATGCCAAGCTCCCCCCGGGTCCGGCGCCATCGCATCGCATTGGTCCTCGCAGGCCTGCATACCGGCGCCAGCCAAGTGGTCTGGCCGGCGGCCGCGAGGCGCGCAGCGGCACGGGGGGTCGACCTGTTCATCTTTCCGGGGGGGCGCATCGGCCTCGAAGAAGGGCACGAAGCTTCCCGTAATTCCATGTACAAGCTCGCCGCTTCGGCCCGGATGGATGGTTACCTCGTCTGGGCTTCCTCCCTGAGCGGATCGGATTCAGGCATTTCGCTCGATGAATTCCTCGATCCTTTCCGTTCGGGCAAAGTGGTGAGTCTTTCCAGCGGTGTAAGCCGAGTACCGATCGTGACGATCGACTATTATCGCGGCATGCGGGATGCGGTACGCCATGCGGTGCATGCGCACGGATACCGCAAAATCGCCTTCCTCCGCGGACCGGAACTCCATCCCGGCGCGGAGGAACGTTATGCAGCCTATCTGGACGTCCTCGACGAATCCGGCATCCCGCGCGATCCGCGCCTTGTGAGCCACCCTTCCCCCTGGGATTCCGGCGAAAAGGCGATGGAAGAGCTTCTGGATGGGCGCGGGCTCGTTCCGGGCAAGGATTTCCGTGCCCTGGTGGCGGCGAGCGACCTCATGGCCCTGGGCGCCGTGCGGGTCATGCAGGATAGAGGATATCTCGTGCCCGAAGATGTGGCCGTGCTCGGCATGAACGACACTATCGAAAGCAGACTCGCCTCCCCCGCCCTGACTACGGTGCAGGGGCCTTTCGCGGAACTCGCCGAGACGGGCGTCGATACGCTCATCGATCTGATCGACGGTAACGAAGTGGCCGCGCTCACCAAATTGCCGCCCAGACTCCTGCTGCGACAATCCTGCGGCTGCCCCTCCGCTTCGTTCAGGCTCGCGGGAGCCGGATGCGAAGAGGAAGCCCGTGCCGACGGCGACGAGGCCGATCGCGGAAGGCCGGACCGTGGATGGATGGAACGTCTGCGCGACGCATGGCGGACCATGCTCGAAGGAGACGATGGTTCGGTCTTCCTGTCCCAGACCGCAAAGCTCATCGAACAGTCGCTCCGGGAACGCGAAGATGTGACGCGCTGGCAGGACGCGGTATCGCGGCTGCGCATGGAATCGGTCCGCAATCTCGATCCGGAAACGAGAAACAGGATGGAAGACGTCTGCAATCGCGCACGCATCCTGCTGGCGGAAGGAGCGGAACGGCTCACTGCCCTCCATGCATGGGAAGAGGAAAAACGGGCCGATGAGCTGCGCGCCCTGGACCATGAACTCCTGATGGGTTTCGGCCCCGGCGCCATGGCGGAAACGCTGCGCGGAGCCCTGCCGAAATTCGGTGTGCCGCGCGCCTGGATATGCCGCTATGAAGGCCGCGAAGACGCGGAGACGGTAAAGCTGGAAGCTTCATTCGAAAATGGCGTGGCCGGGCGGCCGGACCTGTCGTTCCCGGGCGGCACGATACTGCCTCTCGAAGTCCGGCCTGTTTCGAGGTGTACCTGCATCGTGGAACCGCTTTTCTTCCATGATTCCCCCATCGGATACGCGGTGTTCGAAGTCGGCCCCTATTCCGGAGTCCTCTACGAATCGCTCCGGAATTCGGTCAGCGCCGCGATGCGCGCTTCGATCATGTTCGAAAGGGCGGAAGAAGCCCGCGAAAAAGCCGAAAAAGCCGACGGCGTAAAGACGCTCATCCTTTCGAACATAAGCCAGGGATTCAAGGTGCCCCTCGAAGGCATAGCCCGCGGGCTGGAGCTTCTGGCTTCCTCGCCCTCCCTGCCCGACGATATGCGATCCGTCGTCGAAGAACTGCGGTCCGGAGCCTTGGGACAGGGCCGCCTGCTCCAGGACCTGACCGATCTTTCCGCCGCCGAGATCGACGAACTGTCTCTGCGCCGGCAGCCTCTCGACCCTGCGCCGATTCTGCGTCGCCTGGCCGGAAAGGCCAACGGAGCCGGAAATCCGTCCCGCACGATCCGCTGTTCGATTCCCGAATCGCCTTCGCCCGTCCTCGCCGATGCGACCAGGTTCGAACAGATGATCGAAGCGATGATCGGGCAGGTCCGTGCGGTTTCCCGGAACGCTTCCGTAACCCTGGAAGCGGCCGCGGTCGGAAGTGAACTCCGGATTTCGGTGTCTGCGGAGGAAGACCGAGACCCGTCGGAGCCGCTTCCTTCCGAAAATCTGGGCTTCGCCGTCGCCCGAAAGCTGGCGTTGCTGCATTCCGGTGAAATCCGGACGCTCCGCGCTCCGCTGTCGGGCTTTGAACTCACGATTCCGCTTTTGTCGCGCGAATGGGCGGCGCAGACGGGCACCGTTCCGGACGGGGAAAAGCATCCTGTCGTCGTTGCCGAGCTTGGCGACGAACTCTCCGAATCGATACGCCGCGCCCTGGACCGCCTCCCCCGCCCCGTCCCGCTCTTCCGCGCGGCCCGCAGCGAAGACGCCTGGGCACGCATGCAGGAGTCGGTGCCCCGGCTGGCCGTGATCGATTCCGCGGATGCGGGGATCGATGCGTTCGGGCTCGTCGAACGGATGCGGAACGATCAGAAGCTCAGGCCGGTCCCCGTTCTTCTGGTGATCGAAACCGCGCCTTCGGGGAAGGATATGGTCCGCATCGAAACACTGGCACGCGTTTCCCTGCAGAATAAGGGTATCCTGAGTCCGGACGAACTGGCAGCCAGGATCGTCAGGCTCGCCGACGCGAAAGACGAGGCTTCAGCCGGCGCAGGGATGGTGGTCAAGCGGACGATAGCCTATCTTTGCGGCAATTACGCCAGAGCCATCACCCGCTGGAAGCTGGCCGATGCGGCCAACGTGAGCGAAGATTATCTTTCGAGGGTGTTCCGCCGCGAAACCGGGCTCACTCCCTGGGAATACCTGACCCGTCTTCGAATAAGGCGTGCGAAGGGATTCCTCGAATCGGGCAATGACAGCATCGCGGCTGTGGGCGAAGCGGTCGGATTCACGGATCAGGCTTATTTCAGTCGGGTGTTCCGCCGCATGACGGGCCTGGCGCCCTTCGCGTACAGGAGTTCGGGATCTCGAATTGCGAACCTTCAGCCCCAGGCGGAAGGTTCGCAATCCAGAATTTCCGGGGCGCGGCAGGATTCCAGCCTGTAGGCGGGGCCTTCGAAACCCGAAAAACGCAGGCCGGAAAGCCTCAAGCCGTTTGCATGGAAAGCCGCGAAGCCGGCGGCCGACAACTCGGGCAGACCTTCCGCCATTTCCGGTGCCTCGGGCGCCGCGCCCCGCGAGAGCGCGAAGTTCGAATCGCGCAACGTAAATCCTTCAAGAGGCGATTCGGCGAGGCCGTCGAGAAACACGGCTGCGATCCGGATGCCGCGGGCGCTCAGGCCCGAGATCGAAATGTCGCGAACCACCGGTGTCCCCGTTCCGCGCGGCCTTTCCGCCCTGTCGGCGATTTCGGCGTCACCCCAGGCTCCGCATCCGTAATGCATGTTCAGCGCGATCGCGACACCTACGCTGTCCATGAGCACACTGGAAACGCGCAAGCCCTCCACGACGCCGCCGCGTCCCCTGCGCGTCTTGATGCGGATCCCGCGGTCAGTGCCCTTCATGATGCAGTTCGAAACGAGCACATTCCTGATGCCGCCCGACATCTCGCTTCCGAGGACGACACCGCCATGACCGCGTTCCAGAATGCAGTCCGAGATGATAATGTCCTCGCAGGGAGCCAGAAGTTCCGGCCTTTCGCGCTCCGTACCGGATTTGATCGCGATGCAATCGTCGCCCACACTGATCCTGCAACCGGATATGCGAACCGAGCTGCAGGAATCGGGGTTGATTCCGTCGGTGTTGGGCGAATCGGGAGGGTTTTCGATATCGAGGTCGAGGATGCGAAGATTCCTGCACCGCACGGGATTGACAGTCCAGCTCGGTGAGTTGGTCGCGGTGAATCCCTGGAGCAGCACGTTATGGCAGTCTTCGATGGCCAGAAGGCGGGGACGGGGTGCATCGAGCGTACCTGCGCGGAACGCTTCCCACCATGGAGAGCCGCATCCGTCGATACGGCCGGGACCGAGCACGGCGATATCCGAGACGCTTTGCGCATGGATCAGGCCCGCATGGACGGTACCCGTCGAGCCCTCCCACCGTGACTCGACGAGAGGGAAATCCTCCCTGCGGCCGCTGCCTGCGAGCACTGCGCCGGAATCCAGGCGAATCCGCACGCGGTCGCGGAGAAAAAGACTTCCCGTGAGCCATTTTCCGCCGGGAAAGAAAAGCTCCCCCCCACCCCCTCGCGCGACGGCGTCGATCGCCGTCTGCAGGGCTTTCGTATCGAGCGTACGCCCGTCGCCGACCGCACCGAAGCGCCGCACCGACACGACGACGCCTGGATTGCCCGGATCGCCCGGACTGAGCGCATCGCCTGGACTCATCGCCATTCTCCCGCCGCGGCTGCGCGGCCGGTTTCGTATTCGATCGACGCAAGTATGAAAGGCCCTGTTCCTTTGCAATCGTCGTCGCGAACGGGCTCCCCGACGTAATACGCGAAACTGCCGTCGCGGTAAGGAGAGCCTCCCAGACCGGCCACGGCGCAAGTCCCGCCCAGATGGAGCCCCCCCGAGGAATCGCGGAAAAGCTTCCGGGCGCAGAGTTCGCGATATGCGCTTGTCGCCATTTCCTTGAGGAGAGGGTCTGCGCAAATGCCGAGGCGGTCGGCCTTCATGAACGCATACGCAAACATTGCGCCACAGCTCGTTTCAAGATAATTGCCCCCTGCGGAGCCCGAATCCGGAACCTGGAACCAGAGGCCGCTTCCGGGATCCCTCCAGTGACGGATCGCGGTTCCGGCCCGGGACAGAAGCGACGCGAGTATCCCTCGCCCCACGTGACCCCGAGGCAGGTATTCCCATGTGTCGACGATAGCCATGCAATACCAGCCGAG
>JBDKUJ010000127.1:0-1919 GCA_039679665.1 Rectinema sp.
GAATGCGCAGCGACAAGTCATTCCTGTGGGCGGCTCTGGGCATCGGCGCCTGCCTTTCAGGCTCCCGCATCCTGTTCGCTTCCATGGTCCCCCTGACGCCCCTGCTCGCTCTGGCGTTTCTGGCGGCCGGATCGGCATTGTTCATCTGGAAAATGCACTCGTACTATCTCTGGCAGTAGCGGCCGGGTTGCCGGGGAAACCTGCGCATTCATGCCAGGCGATACACCAATATCGAGGTGATCCCCGCAGCCAGAGGCAGCGCGATATTATCCCAATCCTTGAGCGGAAGCCCCTCCACAAGAGTCGAAACGAGCGCGACGATCGCCGACGGGCCTGGTCTGGCCGTAATCGCCAATGCGGAAGCGAAGGTTACCGTGAAACAGGCGAGCGAGCCTTCCAGGGATTTGCCCCGGGTGAACGGCATGGGTATCCTGCCGACCGTTTTGCCGATGAGACTCGAAAAACTGTCGCCGAAGGCCAGCGTGTAAATCGCGATGCTTGCGGCGGGCTCGGGGAAAAGGAGCAGGGAAAGGAATGCGCCCGTCCCCAGTGTTACTGGACCGAGGATGAATTTTCCCGAATCGCGGTTGCGGGCGGATGCCGCAGTGAGTGCGGAAACGATCGGCACCCTTATTCCGCGACGCCGGAGCGTTTCGGAGGCGATGTATACGCAAGTTCCCGCGGCGAGAAGAATCAGCGTGAGGGTTCTGTTCAGGGTCGCAAGCAACGGAATGAGGGCTATGACAAGGTGTATCGACTTCCGGATCGCTTCGGTCCGGATTTCCGCGGGATCGGCGCGTTCGCGCCAGCGTCTTGGACGCGTCTGTATGGCGGAGGGGGGTATCGTACGCTCGCGTTCCGGATTCTCGAACCCCATATACGCTCCGTGTGGAAAGCTCCGGTCCTTGACAGGGCTGCTCGGCGCCTGCTAGGATCGGCGTCGCCGGCGCAGCTTTGCCACGCCAATAACATAGCGCCAGGCAGCCGTATAGAATAGAGCGTTCAGTGGGCGATTAACTCAGCGGGAGAGTGCTACCTTCACACGGTAGAAGTCATTGGTTCAAACCCAATATCGCCCACCGAACGCTTTCATGCGGCTTGCGGGGCGTCCGTCAATCGCCATCTTTCCGGATGGCGATTGACGGACGCCCCGCGGCGTTTTCTGCCGTTGCCCGATCGCTTTACTTCCCCGGCAATTGAGCCAAGTCAGTAGTATATCTCATCGGCATCCGTGCGACCAAGCTTCAATTGTAAACCCCGAATGTCGCGAGTCGCGCCGCTGCGGTTTCGGTCGCAACAGGCGATTTTACTTTCCCGCAGCAGCGGCTGCGGCTGCGGCTGCGGCTGAGGTGGCTTTGGCCGTTGCCGTGCGTTTTACCTTCTCCTCGATCTTGCCGAGAATCCAGAGCGCGGCGGCCGCCAGGGCGGCCACGATACCGACAAGCGGCCAGGCCGCCTTCAATCCGAAACGCTCCGTGAAACCGCCGATGACGGGCGGACTGATAGTCCATCCTATGCCGCTTATCAGGGGAAGCACCGCCCGGAACCGCCCCCGGTGCGACATGGGCGTGTGGTTGGATACATAGGCATCCTCGTTGGTGGCGTTCACGATCTCGCCCACAGTCCAGAGGAAGGTCGACAGGTACAAAAGGGCAACGGAATCGGCGATGCCGATCATGCCGAATCCGATCGCGAAGAAAACACCGGAGAGCGCCACTGCGTTGATGGGTTTCCATTTGCGCGTCAGGGCGAGTATGGGCGTCGAGAGCAGGATCACGAGCACAGCGTTAAGCGTCATCAGCGTGCCGAAAATGGCGGACCCCTGAGGGCCGAAAGTTTCGCGGGCCTGCAGGGGCAGGGCGAAACGGTGCTGGGCATATACGAATCCGTACCATGTCGTGATCATGGTGAAGACGATG